>JBGTKQ010000171.1:0-4970 GCA_041744555.1 Pyrinomonadaceae bacterium | reverse complement strand
GCCGTAGTATTCATACCCTGCATATAATAGAGGGCGATCGGCGGATTGATCATAAAACCAAAGACACCCGCACCGACTAGATTCCAAAACGCTACTGCCACAAAGAAGTAAACGATCCACTTATATTGTTCCAGCCACGGTCTCGCCTTTGAATGGCGGATGTTGTCCATTGCCTCATAGCCGACGAACACCAGCGGAACGATCTCGAGTGCGCTGAATACCGCGCCGAAAGCTATCGCTACGGTTGGCGTGCCGGCGAAGTAAAGATGATGCAGCGTTCCGATTATGCCGCCACTTAAATAGACTGCCGCCGAAAGCAGGGCTGCATATGCGGCATGTCCTGCCTTGAGCACACCAAGTCTTGCAAAAAGAAACGCGATCACGGTCGTGGCGAATACTTCGAAGAATCCTTCGACCCAGAGATGTACGACCCACCAACGCCAATATTCTACGACCGTAAGATGAGATCGCATTCCCCAGAAAAGTCCGGGAGCGTAGAAAAGTGCGATTCCGGCCGTGGTAACAAGATAAAGCACAACAAGCGACCGGCTGCCATCATGCCGCAAAGCGGGAATTGCGCTTCTCGCTATTAGAAATAACCAAAGTAGTAATCCGACGAACAGTGCAGCCTGCCAAACGCGGCCGAGATCGACGTATTCATATCCCTGATGCCCAAACCAGAACCAAAGATCGCCCGGCAGCAGATGCATAACGCTCATCCATTGTCCAGCCATCGAGCCGAGCACAACCACGAGCAGTGCGCCAAATAGAACATTGACACCGAGCCGCTGATACTTTGGTTCGTAACCGCAAATGTATGGTGCGATGAATAGACCTGCGGCGAGCCAAGCGGTCGCGATCCAGAATATCCCGAGCTGAACGTGCCACGTTCTGGTTACGACATAGGGCAGATAATCGGCTAGCGGAATTCCGTAGAATCCGCCGCCTTCTACGCCGTAATGCGCCGTAATAATGCCCATCACGATCTGCAGCAAAAACAGCATCGACACGATAAAGAAATATTTCACCGTCGCCCGTTGCGAAGGCGTTACCGTCTCGCCGATCAGTGGATCGGAATCGGGCGTTTCGTACGTTGTGGAATCACGATGCCAGCCGGCATAGAACCACACCATCGCGCCAATGCTCAGGATCAAGGCGATCACACTAACGCCGGTCCAGATTATCGAACTGCTTGTCGGCACATTTCCGACCAGTGGTTCCGACGGAAAATTGCTTGTGTAAGAAATGTTGTTGTCCGGCCGGTTCGCCGCCGATGCCCAAGCGGTCCAGAAGAAAAAGGCGTTTAGCTTTCTAAGTCGAACCGGGTCTGATTGAGCGTTTCGCTGTATCGCGTAATCGTCGTTCCCGTTCGTGAAGATAAGGGAATAGTGCTTTAAGTTCTCTTCGAAGGCGCGTTGCCTGATCGGATCGACCGTCAGTTTGCCGGTCGCAGCGTCAAACGTATTCGTACGCACAAGATCCTTAAGGCGCTGGACAAACATGGCGCGTTCCTCGCTCGGCATCGTTGTGCCGTCAGTACCGAAACGACCGCTCGTCCATTCGTTTAGAATGAAAAGCGATTCACGATGAAGGTAGTCGGCGGTCCAATCAGGCGCTACGTAGGAGCCGTGTCCCCAGATCGATCCGACCTGCATTCCGCCCATCGCCTGCCAAACGTTTTGGCCGTCCATGATCTGCTCGCTTGGTATCATCACGCTGCCGTCGTTAGAGACGACCTCGACCGGGATCGGAGGAACCTGGCGAAATATTTCGGAGCCGACCCAGCCAAGTATCGCGAAAGATAGAATAAAGACCGCGCCGAATAGTATCCAAAGCTTTTTCATCGCCTTTTGCTCCTGTTAGCTGTTCTTGAATTTTGTAACGATCAGATGAAGGTCGGGTTCGGCAACGACTTCGTGTTCGACCGAAGCATCGAGCGTGATCAAAGTTCCGGGCTGAAGGGCCTGAATATCCTGAAGTTCCAGGCCCGCACGAAAAACGCCTTTACCCGAAAGGCAAAGCACGGTTATCGGTTCGTTCGCTTTGTGTTTGGAAAGTGTTGCTGAGTTTCGAAGCCGAATTTCGACTAGCTTCCGGAACGGCCCGTCGTAAAGTTGGGAGACATCTAGGTCTTTTGAATTCTCAGAATCGGTTAGGTTTCCGAGATCAAGATCCTTTATCCATTCAATTGTTCGCATAGTAGATACTGCCCTTATGCGAATAAGCTATCAGTGCGCTAGCACACAAAAAATGATTTGAGTCATAAAGTAGGAATATCGGTTCCGATTTCGGTCGCGGCTTCTGGCTTCAAACGAAAGATGCGGCCGTGGTTGTCCGGCCGCATCTTCATTTTTTCAACGAGCTAATCCCGTTCTTTTCGGACTTTACTTCGGCCTATCGTGCATCGAATGTGTTCACCGAAAAGTCTCCACCGAGGCCCCACGGAGTAAGGATGTAACCGTTGAGGCTGCCGAAAGCATGATAGAAGCTTTGAGCCCCAGCAGTAGCACCGGCACGGTAAACAGCGATATCGGTCCTGCCGTCACCATCGAAATCACCCTGGGTCGGGCGATCGCTGCCGAACCCAAAAGTCTGATTACGATACTGTCCGTTGGAAGACTGAAGTATATGCCAGACCATCGGCGTGGTATTCAGCGCCGTAACCCGGGCATTAGCCATGTCCCATATACCATCGCCGTCATAATCACCTGGAACAATATAATCCGTATTGAAATTACCCCATTGCCGGTACGTGACTACGCCGTCAGAACTTCGCAAAACAATATAGTTGTTCGCAGGGTTGAGACCAAACCTATAAACAGCAATATCAAACTTCCCATCGCCATCGTAGTCCCCCGGGATCGGAGTATCAAAGGTAGTCGTCCCATTACCCGTAGTGCCGAAATCTCGCAGGGTCAAAGATTGGTCTGAACTGTTCAGAATAAACCAACGGGTTTGAGCTGCGGCCGAAGCGCCAAGGCGAAAGACGGCAATGTCGGTTTTGCCATCGCCGTCGTAGTCGCGGTTAACTGCCTGATCGCCAAAGATACCAAACGGAATCCATTGAACTGCTAGATCAGAACTTCTGGTGATGATAAAAAAGCTCTGTTGCCCGGCGGAAGCTCCAGCTCGGTAAACGCAAAAATCGTCTTCCGCATCGCCGTCATAATCGCCCGGGCACGGGAAATCAGTATTCGCATTACCCCAATTATATGTTTGATTCGAGGCGAGCCCTTGGCTATTCCGATTCCAATATGTGATCTGCGACGTACCCGGAGGCGCAACATTCGGAAAACGCAAAGTGCTGTAATCCGTCATTCCGTCGCCGTCGTAATCAAGAACACGCCGAAGGCCAAGCTGGCCACGGATCTCGCCGCCACCGAAATTCGCCGAGTGAACGTTAATGTACGCCTGTCCGGCCTTCAATTGGTTCAACTGCGTGAGCGTCATCGTACCGCTCCCGGTGATGGTGTTTGCAGTTCCCCCCGGATTGCCTAAATTGATAATAACCCCTGCATTAACGCCAACTACGCCCGGTGCATGTATGTGCGCGGCCACTTGGTTGCTACTTAGACCATAGAACACAACCGAAAAATTGTATGCAAGCGTCGTCGGGTTTACGAATACTCGCCCGTAACCTTTCCCCGTTGAAGCATTGGTTGGAACTTCCTGTATGTTATTCAGTTGAGCTGTAAAAGTTTGGGCGCTGGTTGCAACCGCAAACAAAAAGATCGCTAGAAGCGAAAGTGAAAATCGTCTATTCATTGATCCCTCCTCGAAATACAAGTAAAAAGAGTGGACGCCACGTGGCGTCGAATGCACAAATTATTTTGGACTTCCTTACTTTGCCACCAAATGTTCTTTTTGTAAACAAATATCTATTGGTAGATCCGCCGCGAGCAAATTATGCTGCCCCTTTTTCATTGAATCCGCTCGCTTCCGTCGATGTTTACTGCCCGTCAAATTTGATAGAATCTAGCTAGATATGGAACTATCATTTGATTCGGAACTCCGCGAAATTGCCTTTAAGATCGAAGACGGCGAGCGGCTAACTTTTGACGAAGGCATGGCGTTGTACAAAACGACAGACCTCAATGCCCTAGGCAAATTGGCCGACACCGTCCGCCGCCGCAAGCACGGGCTGACGACGTATTACAACGTCAACCGCCATTTTAACCACACGAACATCTGCGTCGCTGATTGCAAGTTTTGTGGATTCTACCGGCGTCCACGACAAGACGACGCTTATACACATTCGGTCCAAGAGGCGCTTGATATTGCACGTGAGGCGGTTGGCGAAGGCGCGACCGAGCTGCATATCGTCGGCGGTTTGAACAGCAAACTTCCGTTCGAGTATTACACCGACCTTTTCTCGTCGCTCAAGCGTGAATTTCCTGAGCTGCATCTCAAGGCCCTGACGATGGTCGAGCTGGATTTCATGGCGCGGTTTTACAAGATGTCGGACGAAGATGTGATCGAAAAACTTCATGCGGCCGGAATGGATTCGTGTCCGGGCGGCGGAGCCGAGATCTTTGCGGAACCGACGCGTAGCCGCATCTGCGATCACAAATGCGACGGCGACCGCTGGCTCGAGCTAGCGGGCAAGGTCCACGCCGCCGGCCTCAAGACCAACGCGACGATGCTCTACGGCCATATAGAGTCTATCGAAGACCGCATTGACCACTTCGTAAAACTCCGTGAACAACAGGACAAAACCGGCGGTTTCCAGTGCTTCATCCCGCTAGCCTTTTACCCATCAGGTACAGCGCTCGATTCCCTCCCGGGCCCCGACGCAATAGACAACCTCAAAACCATCGCCGTCTCACGCCTGATGCTCGACAACTTTGACCACATCAAAGCCTACTGGGTCATGCTCGGCAAAGCCACCGCCCAAACCGCCCTCCACTTCGGCGCCAACGACCTCGACGGCACAATCACCGACGGCGGCGAACTCACCCACAGCTACTCCG
>JBGTKQ010000170.1:0-4412 GCA_041744555.1 Pyrinomonadaceae bacterium | reverse complement strand
CAACAGCGAGCCGCAACCGCTCACACGCTTTGCCGTAAATGTGCCGGACGAGTTGCAGCGAATAGTTTCGAAAACGCTTCGCAAAAACAAAGACGAACGCTATCAAACGATGAAGGAACTCCTGGTCGATCTGAAAGATCTGCGGGGCAATCTTGCGTTTGATGAGAGGCTCGAAAGATCTAACGCGAGTTCCGGAAAAAGCATTCTTGGTGGTCTGAAAACCGAGATGCTTAACGTAAATGAACATACCGGGCAAACGCACTACAGTTTCGCCGGTCGGCCTGATCGAGCGAAGCTCATTGCATCCGTCGCGGGAGCAGCTGCCCTACTTATCGTGTTAGTCACGGTCGGTTATTATTTTTTGTTTAAAGGCAATACGGGTCTAAATCAGGTTTCCAAAAGATCGCTTGCTGTTCTGCCGTTTGGAAATGCCAGTAACGATCCGAACGCCGAATACCTGTCGGACGGAATTACGGAGAGCATCATAAACAATCTGTCGCAATTGTCAGGTTTGAAGGTGATGTCGAGGAATTCGGCGTTTCGATTCAAAGACAATCAGGTAGACACCCGCGCGATCGCGTCCCAACTGGGGGTCGAAGCTCTCGTAACTGGTGATATTCGTCAATTGGGAGACAAGTTAATAATTGATGTCAGGCTGATAGACGGGCGAGACGAAACTCAGATCTGGGGAAATCAATATATAAGAAGTTCGACAGATGTTATTGCCGCCCAAAACGAGATCTCACGGGCGGTCGCACAAAATCTGCGGATCAAACTAACGGAATCTGAGGCACAGCTTTTGAGTAAGCGTCAAACGGAAAATCCTGAGGCATGGCAGCTTTACCTACGCGGCAGATTTCATGTATTCAAGTTGACACCACCGGAAGTTCAAAAGGGAATAGGCTATTTCCAGCAGGCGATCAAGGTCGACCCAAGCTATGCACTTGCTTATTCAGGGATCTCGGACGCGTATCGTTCGTTAGCGCTTAGCTCCGAGGCGTCGCCGATCGAAAATCTGGCAAAGTCTACGGCTTTTGCGAACAGAGCGATCGAGCTTGATGAATCGCTTTCGGAAGGTCATGCAGGGCTCGGAATGACAGTTTATTGGGGAGAATGGAATTGGAAGGAGTCCGAAGATCGATACCGGCGCGCTTTAGAACTCAACCCGAATAATGCGATGGCCCACCTATACTATGCTCACTTGCTTGCTTCTCTAGGGCGTCACGCCGAATCTGCGGCAGAAATGAAACTTGCACGAGAGCTCGACCCGCTTTTCCCCTTTGGGAACGCTCTCGAGGGGCAATTTCTCATCTACGCCGGACGATCGGACGAGGCATTAGTGCAGTTGCAGGAAACGATCGAGCTCGCCCCCGGCTTTTGGATGCCCCACCTTTTTGCATCAATGGCGTATATCGAGAAGGGTATGTTTGAGGAGGCTATCTCTTCGGCGCGAAGGGCGACGGAGCTCTCACCGGCGCAAACCGTTTCCATCGCAAATGAAAGTTATGCCTTAGCGAAATTGGGAAGAAAAGAAGAAGCGCAAACCAACCTGGACAAATTACTTAAACTTTCGACCGAGCGTTTCGTTCCTGCAGGGCACATCGCGCTGATCTACAACGGACTCGGCGATCGCGAAAAAGCCCTCGAATGGCTAGAGAAAGGATTTGAGCAGCGTGATCCTAAGATGGTTTTTCTAAAAGTCGAACCGAAATGGAACAACCTAAGGACCGAGCCACGATTCATTGAACTGATGAGGCTTATGAATTTCGAATAATTTATGAACATCGCATTAATCGGTTATGGGGCAATGGGCCATTTGGTCGAGACGCGTGCCCGCGAGCGTGGGCATCAGATCTCGGTCGTTATTAACGAATCGCATGCTGGTTTGCCGGCGGAGCAGCTTGCCGAGACGTTGCGAGCAGCGGAGGTCGCCATCGACTTTACGGTCGCGGAAGCGGTTCGCCGCAACGTCGAAGCCTGCATGCTTGCCGAAACACCGATCGTGGTCGGGACGACCGGTTGGAACGATCAGCGGCCGGAGATCGAAAAGCTTGTCACCGAAGCAAACGGAGCGATGGTTTACGGGGCGAACTTTTCGATCAGTGTAAGTCTTTTCTACCGCGTCGCGGAGTTTGCCGCCGAGCTTTTCGCGAAATTTCCCGAATACGAAGCCTTTATCGAAGAGCAGCATCATTCCCGCAAGAAAGACAGCCCAAGCGGAACGGCATTGAGATTGGAGGAGATAATTTCGGCGAAACTTTCCCTCGGAGATGCGAACGGGGGCGTCCGCGTTCCGATCGCGGCGACGCGTGCGGGGAACATTCCCGGGACGCATCGGCTTGGGTTTGACGGTCCGGCCGACCAGATACTTATCGAACACGCCGCACGCAACCGCGAAAGTTTCGCACTCGGTGCAATAATGGCCGCCGAATGGATCGAAAACCGCAAAGGCTTTTACGAATTCACCGCGGTGATCAAAGAACACCTGGCAGAAAACTAACAGCGGATTCACGCCAATTCGCACAAATCTAAATATCAGCTACATAATCCGCGTCAATCTGTGTTGATCTGTTGTTATTTCGCTTTCATTTTCGAATCGATAAAGTCCGACGGATCGAGAGAGCCTGAGCGATCTGCAGCATATCCCGGCCCGACCTTGCCCCAGATCGGCGAAGACTCTTCGCGGAGTTCGAAGTGCAGGTGGCATAAATAGCGGCCCTTGGCGTTGCCGATAGTGCCGATCTGTTCCCGTTTTTTTACTTCGCCGGAAGTTTTCGTTATCTCGTTTAGATGACCGTATAGCGTCTGCACCTTTGTGCGGTTTGGCAGCGTGTGCGTGATGATCACCACGTTTCCCCAGCCCGGGCCGGCGTCGGCGGCATAAGTGATGGTGCCATTCGCGGCGGCGTAAACTGGTTCGCCGCAGTCGGTATTACCGCCGGAATTCTTGTTCCAGTCTTCGCCAAGGTGGTTGTTCTCGCCAAAATCGAGTGCATTGAACCACTCGTCTTTCGAATCTTTCGCTTGAGTAAGTATCTTGTCTGGCCCGATCGGATACGCAAAATTATCGGCGATCGGAACGATTCTCGCGGGCTCGGGGGTTGGCCTCGCATTTTTCTCATACGTTGCGGGGATCGATCCGCAAGCGAAACCGGTCACCGCGATCAAGACTGAAAGAAAATATCTGGCCTTCATTTCAACGATCCTATTAACGTTGGATCAAACGAGTTGCCACGATCGACCGGATCTCTGATTCGTTCAACTTCACGCGGTCCCGCAGGACAGTCAGATATTCCTCGGCCGAATAAAGAGGATAATCTGTCGCAAAGACGATCCGTTCCGGGCCCAGCTTTCTAATATAGTCTCCCAGCTCCCCAAATTCGCTTTCGGTCAGCTTTGGTACGCCTTCGCTGTCCTTATCGAGCGCGACCGCGGATATATCAAACATGATCTGGTGTTTCTTTAAGAAAGCATCGGCATTAAGCCTGGAAACAAATGCATCGAGAAACCCCTTGGTTCTTGCGGAAAATCCGCCTGAGGTCCCAAAATGCGCTATCTGCAATCGCACGGGTCCGAGGTCCTTCAGAATATTGTCAACCAGAATATCGACATCCGGTTTGCCGAATTTTCTGTGCAGATTATCAAAATGGAGAAGTATCGGAATATTGTTCGCCGCCGCCAGCTCAAAGGCCTTCTTTGCCTTTTCCAAATGTTCCGGCACGGTCAGATAAACTTGTGAGGCATTAAAATGCATCTTGAGCCCGTCCGCCTTTAGCTCCGAGATGCATCTTTTCGCCTCATCCAGCCCGTAGTTTTTCAGCGGATCAACCCCACAATAAAATTTGAGCCGCTTATCTGTTCCGCGTGCGGCGGCGACGAAATCATTCTCTGCCTGTACCAGGTCTTTCTCATTCTCAACCGCACCAAATTCCGGATTTCCGTAAAGATACGCCATTGATACCAAAGCAAACTCGTCCTTTCCAAGTCTCTTTTTTATCGCGTCAAGCTCAGAATAATCCGCGTCCGGTTTTGAAAAGGGAACGCCCGCGTCTTTGAAATACTTGATCATCCGCGGACTCATAATATGAACATGATGATCAAACACAGCCGTTGCAGATTCCGCCGGTTCACGTTTTATTCCGGATACATGTGAGGCGATCGCTTTCCATTTTCCGGCGCGTTTTATCAGAACGTTGCTCGATTGGTAGGTCATTCGATATGCGCCGTCCGCGTCTTTCCCGGCGACGTGTCCGGTTCCCGCGACTATCGCCGTGCCGTTCTCAAAAACATCGAGCCGCGTTATCTCAAAGCGAAACGAATCGTACGATGGCTTGTTGTGTTTTATGAACTCGAGTTCCTTTGCCTTGTTTGACCAATCGCCGTTGGCGCGAACCATTTGAAACTCTTCGGCG
>JBGTKQ010000169.1:0-19999 GCA_041744555.1 Pyrinomonadaceae bacterium | reverse complement strand
CGTCGAAATACCCACAACCTCGGCACCGGTCGCCTGATACTCCGACCAATGATCCCGCACCGAACAAAGCTGCGCCGTACAAACCGGCGTATTATCACCCGGATAAAAAAGCAGCACGACGGGTTTGCCTTTGTGATCGTTGAGCGTCCAGTCGTTTCCGTCGCCGTCCGCTAGCGTGAAGTCATGTGCAATATTTCCTATCTTCATTTGTTTATATCAACCTATCGCAAGAATTACAGTAAAGCACATATCGCCCAAACAGCACATAACCAGATGAATCCCATGTACGATATGAAATGTATCTTCCTACTAATCGTCCAATCATAAATAAAAAGAGAGATAAAAAATGCACTCCATACCAACGGGATGGTGATAAATTGACTAACATCTAAAAAGCCTGTCGATCGGCTCAATATTGGCTCTAATACAAGCAAGTTGGCGACCAGGATCAGTCTCTTATGCATCTCCGGAAGTCTTCGGTACCTAAAAGCCAGGAATATCAATATGGCAAAGCTCGGCACGAAAAACCTGTTAGGTTTTGCATAGAATACGAGATTGTTCCAGCCGTTATAAGTGGCATAGAAAAGATAAAAGGTACTCAAAACCACGCCGACCGCGACTATCATTCCTGCGATCCCTAGCTTCTTATGAGTCTCTACGTTGTCTTTCCTGATCAAATTTGCCTGAATGGCAAATATGAAAAACCACAGAAACATGATTATCCCGTGGATGACAAACTTAGGATAACGATTGCTCTCCTGACCTACATCAGTGATCAAATTGTCCGAAAAAGCTAGGAGCGAAAGAAGCAATATCAAGATACTTACTATCGAAAAATAGTATTTTCTCATACGATTCTCTCCAATCAATTCTGAAAATCCCTAATATCCTTAAAAGGCTTCTCCGCATCGGTAAAATCCGGACGGTAATAATGCGATGCAGATTCGTATTCCTGCATAAAGCCTTCTTCCATGCCGAGGTCGTTCAATAACGAGACAGCTTCGAACCATTCGCCCTCCCTGATCCGGCGGGACAGCAAAATATACCTGTCGTCGGTCGCGGCTTTATTGGTGGCGTAGTATTGGGCCATGAGGGAGATGGCGGTTTTGGGGGACAGTTCGTCGCGGATCCAGCGGAGGTTTGATTCGATGTCGGCGATGCCGTTTGGCAGCACCAGCAGACGGATCATGAGGCCGCGTTTTAGCATGCCGTCGTCGCCAAACTGGAGCGTGTCGCCCATCTGGCGGTGCATTTCCTTGATGGCGGCGCGGGCGTGTTCCTTGTAATCGCGGACCTTAGAATACTGAAATCCGGCATCCGAATCAGCGTATTTCAGGTCGGGCAGATAGATATCAACGATGCCATCGAGCAGCTTTAATACTTCGACCGAATCGTATGCATTCGTGTTGTAGACGATGGGCAGCGTCAGGCCTTGTTGGGCCGCAAGCAAAATGCCCCGAGCCATCTGAGGGGCAAAATGCGTGGGCGAGACGAAGCCGATGTTATGACAGCCGCGATCCTGCAATTCGAGCATCATTTCGGCCAAACGCTCGTGAGTTATCTCGTTCTTTTTCTGCTCTTTCCATGTTTGCGATATCTGATAGTTCTGACAGTAAACACAGCGGAGATTGCAGTTACCGAAAAATATATTTCCGGCGCCGTGCGTTCCTGAAAGACACGGCTCTTCGCCAAAGTGCGCGGTGTAGCTAGATACGATCGGCAGACGGCCGGAGTAGCACGCGGCGATCTCGTCATTCAACCGGTCATTTCCGCAGTCTTTCGGACATATATTGCAAGAACTTAGGAGCGACTCTAATGCTTCAACTCTTTTCTTCAGTTCCCCCGTCTTCAAGAGTCTCAAGTACCTTGCGTCGGATCCGTCGTTTTCCATGTGCATTGTATGTGTATTTCCTGATTATATTTGGAGGAGCCACCTTATTCGCCAATGCCCAGGTGAAGTCCATTTCCGCATTTACCGTGACGGTAGCCATTCGCGTTTCGAACAGCATAAGCATACTTCCATAAAAAAGAAAGATAATGCCCACAATACCGAATACTATCGGCAACCATTTGTATGCGCTGAAAAATCCCGCGACGGCGATCGTCAAACTGGTCAATACAAAGATCCCCAAACCGTAATAAAATGCGCCCATTGCACGCTGTAGAATTCGCGCCCTGCTTGTTACCTTGTCGAGGAGGTTTACGACCGTATCGATACGCTTTTCATATAGTGGAACGCCGGAATGGTCAGGCATTGTGATCAACTCGCTAAGGCGTTGCTCAAGGTCGCGAACGCGATCAACAACTCGTCCGAGCCTGGTAGAAGTGGAAAGCACGAGCGAACCCGTGGCCGAGATCAGCAACGCGGGAGTGATCATTGCCGTCAGAAATTCGATCGTCGAGCTCATCGCCCGCGGATTAATATTTACAAGTTCTTCAGCGAACATATATAAATTCTTACTTTTTCAATAGGTTGAATTTTGTTAGGCAAACATGCTTCTTGAGCTTATTCCTGGGGATCACGACCGGATCAGTCTTACCGTAGGGTTCACCTGTCTCTACATCTTCCTCTTCCTTAAATGCTCCTGTTGTGAAGGTTCGGCTACAGTTGTTGTACTTATTGCAAACTTCCAGCTTTGTGCAGATGATCTCACCTTCGCGTTCATAAATGTAGTAGGTAGCTCCGGAATACGGAAGCCTGGGATAATTCTCGGTCCTGATCGTTATCGTGTCCGTTTGCGGCAACGTTTCCGCTGAAATCCCGTAGCCGATCCAATCAAGGGTGACACCTATGATCGCGATCATTGCGAAAGTGATCGATACCGTTCTTTTCATACATTGCTCCGATTATTGATGCCCTAAGACCCTGGAAACCTCGCGTCCCATTCTGCCGGATATCATGTACCACATCATTTTGAAATCGCTGATAAATGACCAGAACGGATACTTAAAACTTGCCGGTTTGTTCTTTTCAATTACGAGATGAGCGAACCATGCGAACCCGTATCCGACCACGAAAAATATCGGGAAGAAATACCATTGGCCTCGGGCAACGAAGAAGACCAGCAAAGTGATCCCGAGCGAT
The DNA here is from genome assembly GCA_041744555.1 of Pyrinomonadaceae bacterium. Taxonomy (GTDB): domain Bacteria; phylum Acidobacteriota; class Blastocatellia; order Pyrinomonadales; family Pyrinomonadaceae; genus OLB17. The sequence goes on along the minus strand of JBGTKQ010000169.1, from coordinate 16,914 downwards.
GTCCCTATAAAATGCAGGAGCCGCGTCAAAGGCTTTGAATGTTCCTTAACGTAGAAATCCCAGAATTCTGAATAATTTGAGATCATCGTTATTCCTCACTATCAAGCTAAAAATGCACTCGCGATAACAGAAAAAACGGCCCGCGGCTCCAATTCTGGAAAATATCCCGATCACGACCACCACCGCGCATGATCTCGTCAACGCGAAGTTTATTCCAACTGCCTGCGGCGCGCAATCCCTCGCGAGTTTCATATAACAAACAAATGACCGTGCCGAAAGGCGGCCGGTCAGTATGTTGATATGAGAGACCTTTCGTAAAGACGCAAAGAAACAGAGAAGAGCGAATCCGTCAATTTCCAACAAATCTGTCAATTTTGCTAATCTTGGTGCATCAAACGATCGAAATGAGCTTTATTGACGGATTGAGACGGCAGGTTGTGTTAGGGCACGTTTCCGGGATTCCGGTGCGGGCCGACCGCCGTTGGTTCTTTGTTTTGGGCGTGATGACACTCTTGATCGCGTTGAGCGTTGCACAGGTTGGCGGTGGTGTCGGCTTTATAAGTGGACTTTTCATTGGATTGGCCGTAACATTCATTTTTTTCCTTTCGATCTTTCTTCACGAATTTTCCCATGCGGCGATCGCCCGGATAGAAGGGATTGAGGTCGTTGAGATAGTTCTACATCCTTTTGGCGGAATGACCCGTCTTCGCCATGAGCCCGAAACTCCGCGTGCCGAATTTCGAATTGCGATCGCGGGGCCGGTCGCTAGTTTTGTTCTGGCGATCTTGTTCGTTGGTCTCGCAACTGCGGGATCGGCGGCTGAAGCACCCGTGCTGGTTACCTTGGGATATTCGCTGGCGCTCTTAAATTTTCTTATCGCAATATTTAATATGCTGCCCGGGTATCCGCTTGACGGCGGCCGCGTTCTGCGTGCATATCTTTGGCGAAGTGGACGCGATCTGAACGAAGCGACGATTCTGACTGGCCGGTTCGGGCAAGTTATCGCTGCCATTCTGATCCTATTCGGCCTCGGAGCCGCTGTTCTGCGGCAAGAATTCTTTACAGGATTTTGGGCGGTATTGTCCGGCCTTTTTCTTTACGATTCGGCAAAGCGGATCATATGCGATGTCCGGACGATCGAAAAAGTGACGGTCGAGGATGCGATGATGCTTCCGATGGCAATCCCGCCCGATACGTCCATACGGGTCTTTGTCGATCAGATCCTTCCGATGAACCGCCAAACTGTATTTCCTGTTGCCGCAGATCGACAACTCCACGGCGTCTTGGTTCTAGAAGATATCAAAGTAGTTGAAAATACGAAGTGGCGAAGAACGGGTATTTGCGAAGTGATGCGGCCGGTTGACGATGGCTACTTTGTTGGTGTCGGAACCTTGCTTCACGAAGCAAGAGAGCTTGCCCGAACCAACGCGATCGGCATGGTTTGTGTTGTTGATGGGACCGGAAAGCTTGTCGGCGTTGTCCACGCCAAGCGTCGGGAGTCCTAAAGCTACTCTGTGCTATTCTAGGAAGGAGCGCCTAGCGGTATTCTTTAACTTTCCCGATATCGTGAACTCCCGGCGACGGCCGGAAAAAGGTCCAGGTAAATGGAGCAATACGACTACATTCCGAGCTTGAATACTTTGAGAAATGTTTTGGACATTTCTCTGGTCTTTATCATCGTGTATGTAATTCTTCGATTGCTTCGCGGTACGCGGGCAGTTCCGACCATGGTCGGGATCGTTTTACTTGCCTTGCTTTATTGGCTTTCCGTTGCTCAGGATCTGGCGACGCTTGAATTCGTGCTCCGGTCGGCCGTTCTTTATATAGGATTTGCGATCATCGTTCTTTTTCAATCTGAGATCCGCCAGGCCCTTATCTATTTCGCGAATCGGTTACGATTCCCGATCATGACCCGCCAACGCGGACAGTTTGGCGGAAGCGTTTACGATGAGATCGTTCTAGCGGCAACCACACTTTCGAGCGAGAAGACCGGAGCTTTGATCGTTATCGAACGAAATATTGGCCTCAGGAATTTTATAGACGCGGGTGTTCAGCTTGATGCGGCGATCAGTTATGACCTGCTCGTCACGATCTTTAATCCTTCGACCCCACTTCACGACGGAGCGATCATAATTCAGAACGAAAGGATCGCAGCGGCCTCGGTCTTTTTACCACTGACGAAGAATCCGAGCATTTCGCGGGAACTCGGCACTCGTCACCGTGCAGCGATCGGGATCACCGAAGGTTCGGATGCGATATCGATCGTCGTTTCGGAAGAAACTGGGCTCATTACTTGGGTCGAAGGTGGAAACATAAAGCGAAATCTTGATACGACGCAACTTCGAAAGCGGCTTCTAGACGTAATGAAAATTCCCTTACTTGAAAAGAAGCGTGAATCTACGAAGACGATGAAAGAGGCGGAGACAGAGATAACATAGGGCAGACTTTAGGCAATGGAATCGACGACCGAAACGACAAACGAACCAGCTTCGAAGCGAGTGTTGGCTGGCCATATCTTGAAGAAGATCTTTCTTGAAGATTGGGCGATGAAGCTGGTTGCTCTCGCGATAACGTTCGCCCTGTGGCTTGGCGTTACGGGTTTGAGTGAGGTTGGTAGCGATCGTTACAGCGTCCCGCTTTCGATCCGTGTTTCCGAGAATGCAGAGATAACCAACGAGCCAAACCCGTTGGTAGAGATCCGTGTCGGCGGCGACAAACGGCGACTGGGCCAGATCCGTGAACGAGATCTTAGAGTTTCGATCGATCTGACCGAACTGGAACCCGGCGATCATGTTGTAAATTTAACGCCGCAGAATGTAACAGCGTTTGACTTGCCGACTGGTGTAAAGCTCGAGGACATTCAGCCAAACAAGATCAATGTAAGACTTGAGATCGTTTCGACAAAGGAGCTTCCGGTTCGAGTACGAACGCGAGGCGAGCTCGCGGAAGGCTTTGAAATGGCTGCCGAACCAACCGTTAATCCGGCAACAATTAGGGTCCGCGGTCCGGCAAGCATCGTTGGAACCCTGACCGAGATCAGCACTGAGCTTGTGGACATTGCAAATCGCAAATCTGAATTTTTCGAACGGCAGGTTTCGTTGACCACTGGCAACGCTTCACGGGTTGCAATCCTTGATTCGGCCGTGGATATCCGATTTCGGATTCGCGAGATTCGAACCGAGCGTGTGTTCCTAAGACCGATTGATGGCCCCGACGGCAGGAATGCTACCGTGATCTTGTTTGGCCCGCGTTCAGTCATCAACGCGATAAAGCCGGAGCAACTCACAGTCACCGCGACAAAGAACACTAACGGCGCAGAGGCCGCCCAACTAACACTGCCAAGTGAACTGCAAACTGTTGTGGAGATCCGTCAGGTAAGACTACGACCCTAGTAGATATTGAAGCCGTATTCGATCGTGACAACCGTTGGAGCGGGTTTGCCGCTAACGGTCTTCGGCTCAAAGCGGATCTGTCGAGCAGCGGCGACCGCCTGTTCGGTCAAGCCGTTCGGCAATCTGGATAAGATCAGCATTGGGCCGATTCGTCCATCTGCGCCGAGAAGCAAAACGATCCGAACCGTGCCTTGTGTACCTGCCGTTCGAGCCCTGTCGGTATATGTCGCTTTCGGTTTGCTTAGGATACGGTAAGGGACGACGTTTGGGTCAGGCTCCGCTTTCGCTTCAAGCGACGTAGCCGCTGGCTTTGAAAAATGCTCTTGAAAAGCCTTTATCGACGCTAGGTGTTGGTCTAGTTCACTTTTACTATCTGCATCACTCGAGTTCTTTAACCCTCGTTCGAGCGTTTCAATCGCGGATTCGATCAAAGAAATATTTTCGCGGATCGTTTCACCTTTAATGGTTTTTTGGCCAAGCCGACCGAGTGAAACATCTGCCTCTAATCGATATGCCGGAGCAAAGCCCGGGTTTAGTTCGATCGCTTTTGAGGCATCAGCCGCGGCCGCATCGTACTTTGCGTCCCAGTAGGCAATGGTCCCGCGAAGATGATAGGCAGTAACGTTCGAGGCATCGAGTTTTATCGCTGCATCCGTGGCGCTTTTGGCCTTACGTGTTTGACGATTAAGCAAATACGAATATGCGAGATTAGTTCGAAAGACCGAGGATTTAGGATCAAGCTTCACGGCTCGGTTAAACGAATTAATTGCCTTCTTTACTTCGTTTTGCTGATGAAATGAAAGCCCTAGATAGTTCCATAATGTTGCGTCATTTTTTAGGGTCGGTGTTTTAACGGCAGCACTAAGAATTTCCCCAGCATTTTTGAACTTCCCTTCGTTGAAGAGCAAAATTCCCTTATGAATTTCTTGTGCAGAAACGATGCCGATTCCAGCAAACATCAGGCAGAAAAGAACGACGAATCTCATTAAAACTCTCATCAGGACCTCACTTGTCCGCAAGAAATGGCCGAATATCTCTTCGCATTTCTTCCGTTATCTCGTGCTTAGCATTATATTGTTTTGTCTCGAAATTCGGCAACGTTTTTCGGAGGCGTTGTTCGAATTCGGTGAACTTTTCCTGTGTGTAGAATTCGTCGTCATCGCCGTAGAGGTAAAGCGTGCGGGCGTCAAAGGGCTTGTAGTTCTCGTTTGTGTCGAGATCGCCGGGAATGCCGCCGCAGACGCCGATGATTCCGGCGAGCACTTCGGGATGCGTGAACGCAAAACGAAAGTTTAAGGCACACGCTTGAGAGAAACCGTAGAGATAAATTCGGCTTGTGTCGATCGTGCCGTCGGTTGCCAATTTCTCGATCACTCGCAAAATAAAATCATGATGCAGGCGAACATATTCTTCCGGCTTGTGATCTGAAAGCCACCCAAATCCGATGCGGAAACCGTCGTTTGTTTGACGATAATGCTGGTGCGGACCTTGTATCGCCGCGATCGCCCAACCCTCGGGAGCGACAGCCTGTGCCTCGCGCATCATATAACGCTTGTGAGCACCGTAACCGTGAACGGCGATCAAAAGCGGAGCCGGTTCGTCAACTTGTTCCGGCAGGTAAAGATCATAGTAAAGACTGATCTCCGCCTTAAAAGTATTGTCAGAAGTTAACATTTATTTGCGAGTTAGTTGCTCGATCCATCGGACCGGCTCAATAGGTCCGTGCGGAACGCGTGATCGAAAATACTTGTAGATCTTTTTCTGAAATCCAGAAACGTGCCGGTCCAATGCAACAAACGGAACCAGGCGGCAGGCCTTACGATAGAGTTCTATTTTTGAGTCGTAAAACAGTTCCGCGTGTTTCGGGTCTTTGTGATACTGCGCCCAACCGATCGAGCCGCATAGGCCGCCGGCACCGAAATGTTTGGATAAAACCATGTCTTCAAGAAACACTCGTATCCCGCCTTCGAATTCATGCAGAACGTCATGCATGGCAACAATGGCACCATCGGCAAGAAACGGCAGGAACGAATCGAGATCGAGCTCTGTGCCTTTGTGGGTATGATCGCCGTCTATCCACAAAAGACGCAATGGCCGATCCCACGTTTCGGCGAGTTCGGTCGAAAGCATTTTATGGTGCCGAACACATTCCGTGACACCATGATTTTCAAGATTCTTTTTGAAATCTGGAAACGAACTTGTGTCTCCGCCGAGCGACGGATCGGTCTCGGACGGTGCATTCATCGGGTCGACTGCGTTGATCGAAGCATCCCCGGCGAACTTTGCCGCTCGTGCCAGTATTACCGTTGATCTGCCCTTAAAAGATCCGATCTCAAGCACCTCGCCATGAGCAGTTGGAACTGCGGCCAAAAGGGCGAGGAATCTTGATTCGTTGTCCGAAAGGAATCCTTCGACGGCCGCTATCTCATATACAAGGTCTTTGACGAAGGGTTCAAATCCATCCGGGATCGCCAGTTGCTGGTTTTGCATATGGTGGCTGCTTTTGCAAGACTACGTAGTGTTTTCGCAAACAATATCTCACCCAAAGTATGGCTAGTTTAGCACAAAAATTTGATCAACTCGCCGGTATCGATCCGGATTCGAAAGTGCTCTATTTAGATCGAGCCTGCTTCGCATTTTTGACCTTAACGGCGATCTCGGCACCGCATTCGATCGCAGCTACACAGACGGCTTGGCTGCTCGGACTTGCGTGCCTGATCGTTCGACTATTCTTCCTACCTCGAGTGAAGTTTCGGCTCGGTATATTGGATCTCGCGGTTTTAGGATTATTTCTCTGGACCGTCGTCACTGCATTTTTTTCTTACGATCAGCCAACATCGCTGGGCAAACTCCGATCTGCTGCGGTTTTCGTGATCTTTTATTTTGCATTATACAATCTTCGGCATCTTCGCTCGGTCGTATTCATTGCATTGGTGCTTATTGGATCGTGCATGATCAACGTTCTTTGGGTGCCGGTCGAACGTTTGATCGGTCGTGGAGTAGAGATCCGTCAAGTTGCAGAGACCGGACCGCTCGGAATGGCCTCGCTGATCGAAGGCGATACGCTACTAGAAGCCAACGGTAAAAAGGTTGGCTTGCCGAAAGACGTTGTCGCTGAGGTTGAAAGATCCGGTTCGGCGGAACTTAAATTCTACCGCCCAGATTATTACACTTCGGTGCGAATCGAAGGACTTCGACCCGGAGCAACGGCCATCGAAAAGCTTGGGATCGGAGCGTGGAAGAGGAGCAAAAATTGGCGGTCGTCCGGGTTTTACGGACATTACGCGACCTATGCAGAGGTGCTTCAGCTAATTGGCTCTTTACTTTTCGGCATCATTGTTGCTGGAATCGCAGCCTGGCGATTCCGACTTAGGACCAAAGCCCTCAGCAGTGATGCCGATCCGACGATAGGCCGACTTGCCTTGTTGACCTTGTCCTTCTTGCTGATCGCATTTGCTCTGCTACTCACCGTTACCCGAGCGCCGCAATTGGGCTTGATGCTTTCAGCGACAGTGATCGTCATGCTTGGCATTGGGAGGCGAGGGTTGCTTTTTGCTGCCATATTATTCCTGCCGATTGCGATCGGTGGGCTAATATTTTTGCAACAGTCTCGCAACACAGGCTTTTTTGATCAAAAAGACGAATCAACCCGCTATCGATTCGTAATGTTTCGCGATGGTATGAGGTTGTCCACCGAAAGTCCGAGAAATTTTATCTTCGGCGTTGGGATGGATTCAATAAAGACGCATTGGCGCGAATGGGGCATGTTTGAAGGCGGAAAGCTGCCTCTCGGCCATTTTCATTCTACTCCGGTGCAGTTAATGGTCGAACGGGGCGTCCCGGCTCTTTTGCTGTGGCTATTGATGATGGGTGCATTTGTGCGGGCGATCTGGAAAGGATTGACACGGTCGACGCGTGACGATTGGCTCCGGCGCGGAATTTTGCTTGGTTGTCTTGGAGCGACCGTTGGGTTTGTGGCGAGTGGCATTGTCCATTTTAACTTTGGCGATCAGGAGGTCGTGATGACCTTTTATTTGCTGATGGCGATGGCAGTATCGGCCGGACGGCCAGAAAGAGAAACGAGGGAGACAACTGTGTTTTCGCAACAAGATCAAGGTGAACGTTTAACGTAAATTTAACCTGTTTGCATTCAAAACGAAGAACTTTTTGTTTCGAAAGGCGTATTTTTCGTTTAGACACTACATAAACCAAATATGAAAAATCGAATGTTCAGACTGCTTTCAACACTATTGCTGGCTTATTCGTTGTTCTTTGTTTCGCTTCCGGTAACGTCTTTGGCACAGGCAACCGCTGTCAGGACGGAACAAGATCTTTCGGCATCGCTTGCTACGATCGAGGCTAAGCTCGAAGCTCGGCGAAAAGAGCTAGGAATTCCGGGAATGTCGTTAGCGATCGTGAAGGACGACAAGGTCATTTATTCGAAAGGCCTGGGCTACAAAGATTTTGAAAACAAGATCGCGGCCACCGCAGATACGCAGTTCGCTATCGGTTCATCGACAAAGGCGTTTACTGCATTAAGCGTTCTTATGTCCGTCGACGAAGGTAAATTTTCATTAGACGATTCGCCGAAAAAGGTTTTGCCATATTTCAAGATGGCGGATCCGGACACGGATAAGAACATGACGATCCGCGATCTGCTAACGCATTCATCTGGTTTGAATCGGACGGATATTGCAATGATCACGGGTAAGTTAAGTCGTCAACAGTTGATCCGCGTTGCGGGCGAGGCAAAGCCGATCGGCAAACTACGTGAAAAGTTTGGTTACCAGAATCTAATGTTTGCGACGGCCGGTGAGGTCGTCGCGGTGGCGCAAAAACAGCCTTGGGAAAAATTTGTTCCCGAACGCATTTTCAAGCCGCTCGGAATGACGAATAGCAATATGTCCGTTGCCGAAATGGAAAAGGCGAAGGATCGGTCGTTCGGCTACAATTACAATTTTGACACCAAAGAGACCGAGAGATTGGCGTACCGAAACATTGACCAAGTTGGGCCCGCCGGATCGATCAATTCTTCGTCAAACGATATGGCGAAATGGCTCAGATTCGTCCTTGCCGGAGGCGTCATTGAGGGCAAGAGATTGGTCTCAAAGGCGGGGTTTGACGAGTGGCTGGAACCGCAGATGAAGGTTGATCCAGCGGGGAACGTAAATTATGCGATGGGTTGGTTCGTCCAGAAGTGGAATGGCCACACCGTGATCCAACACGGCGGAAACATCGACGGTTTCAACGCTATGGTCGCGATGATCCCAGACAAGAAACTTGGCTTTGTAATGCTGACCAACGTTTCCGGTTCTTCGCTCGGGAACGAACTAATGCCTATTGTTTTTGAGAATATTATCGGCAGGCAATCGATACCAGAGACGCTCGTTGGCGCAGATGTTCCTTCCGAGAAGGAGGCCGGGAAATACAGATTTGAGGCCGGCGGTATCGATCTCGATATTCAGTGGAACGATTCAAAACTGACGGCCGTCGTACCCGGGCAGCCAACATATGTCTTAGAAAGGATTGGTGCCAGAAAGTACAAAATGGGTGGAGCTCCCGAAGGCTTCTTCATAACGTTTCGCGACAAGGAATTGTTTCTGGAACAGCCGCAAGGAAGTTTCACTCTTCCGCGTGTAGAGTCGCGTGCAGCCGAGCCGCCCGCCAATGTGAATGGTATGGCTGCAAAGGATCTGATCGGAAAATATACTTCCGAGACAAGCGGTCGCGGCGGGGAAGTTCGGGAGCAAGACGGAACTATCGTTTTCGTCGTAGGCACACAGCCGCCGGTGAGCCTGGTGGAAAAAGCGAAGGACCAATACTGGATGAAGCCTTTGCCGGACACATATTGGATATCGGTTAAGCGAACCAACGATGGAAAAATTGAAAAGATCGGCGTTAATCAGCCGGAGGGCGAGTTCTTTTTTAAGCCGGGTAGTGCTCCGTCTGTTGGGATGACGGCTGATGAATTGATGGCCAAAGTTATCGAAGCATCAGGCGGGGAAGCCAACTTGAAGAAGTTAAATTCTCGGGTATCGATAGCTGAGATAGACCTCGAACAGCAGGGTGTGAGGGGAATTGTAACGACATGGTCAAAGGCGCCTGGCAAGACGGCAACGGAGACAAAGTTCACCGCGCTCGAGATCGAGATCGCAACCGGTTGGGACTATTTCGATGGTGCCGCGGGCGAACAAGCTTACAGCTTTGCGCCGGTGTCGAAGTATACCGGGAAGAGATTGGACGATATGAAGCTTTCATCCGATTTTTATTCGATGCTTGATTGGAAATCTAAGTTCAAGAAAGTTTCTGTGGACCGAATAGCCAAATGCGGCGATGAAGAGTGTTACGTCGTGGAGTTCGAGCCCAACGCAGGTTCCAAGTTTACCGACTATTATTCGACCAAGACATTGTTGCTAGTGCGACGCGACGGAACAATTTCTTCAAGTACGAGTAGTGTGCAGATCCCGCACTCGACGACTTTTAGTGACTATCGTGAAGTTGATGGGGTGAAAATACCGTTTAAGAGCGTAAACAATACGGCCGGTAACGGCGATATCGTAACGGTTGTAAAGAGTGTGAAACACAACGTCAAGATCGAAGATTCATTCTTCGCACCTCGGAAGAGTAGTTTGTGATCAAGGGCGAGCCTGTGGCCATTCACTTCGGAAAGGCCACAGGCTTTCCATTAACCAATATTTTATCCAATGCCCTTATTTGAGTAACACATTATTCAAGAGTGATCGCTATTTTCGACGCTGTTAGATGAGTGATAGATCTCGGATCCGGTTTCAACAAATTCTCTGGCTTTCTCGCTCATGCCGACCGCGAGAGCTTTTTCAGCTTCGATATTTTGGGCATTGGCGTAATCACGGACGTCCTGCGTGATCTTCATCGAGCAGAAATGGGGGCCGCACATTGAGCAGAAGTGGGCGAGTTTTGCTCCTTCGGCGGGCAGCGTTTCGTCGTGAAACTCTTTTGCTTTTTCAGGGTCGAGGCCGAGGTTGAACTGGTCTTCCCATCGAAACTCGAAACGAGCTTTCGAGAGTGCGTTGTCACGGTACTGCGCGCCGGGATGTCCTTTGGCAAGATCGGCGGCGTGGGCAGCGAGCGTGGATGTGATCACACCTTCCTTCACGTCCTGTTTATTCGGTAGGCCAAGATGTTCTTTTGGCGTTACGTAGCACAGCATCGCGGTCCCAAACCAGCCGATCATCGCCGCTCCGATCCCCGAAGTGATGTGGTCGTAGCCGGGAGCGATGTCGGTAGTCAGCGGGCCGAGCGTGTAGAACGGAGCTTCGCCGCAGATCTCGAGCTGCTTGTCCATGTTCTCTTTGATCAGGTGCATCGGCACGTGTCCGGGGCCTTCGATCATGGTCTGGCAATCCATCTCCCACGCGATCTTGGTCAATTCGCCAAGCGTGTCCAATTCGGCAAATTGAGCCTCGTCATTCGCATCAGCGATGGATCCGGGCCGCAATCCGTCACCGAGCGAGAATGCCACGTCATACGTCCGCATGATCTCGCAGATCTCTCTAAACTTTGTGTATAAAAAGCTTTCTTCGTGATGGGCGAGGCACCATTTCGCCATTATCGAACCGCCGCGTGAAACAATTCCAGTAGTCCGCTTCGCTGTCATCGGGATGTATGGCAGTCGAACGCCCGCGTGAATTGTAAAATAATCAACGCCCTGCTCGGCCTGCTCGATCAGCGTGTCGCGGTATATCTCCCACGTCAGGTCTTCTGCCTTGCCATTCACTTTTTCGAGAGCCTGATAAATAGGCACAGTTCCGATCGGCACGGGCGAATTTCGCAAGATCCACTCTCGGGTGGCGTGGATATTCTTGCCGGTCGAAAGGTCCATCACCGTATCAGCTCCCCAAAGCGTCGACCAGCGCATCTTCTCAACCTCTTCCTCGATCGACGAGGCAACCGCTGAATTGCCTATGTTTGCGTTAATTTTCACCAGGAAATTTCGTCCGATGATCATAGGCTCGCTTTCCGGATGATTGATGTTATTCGGAATGATGGCGCGTCCGCGAGCTACCTCGCTGCGAACAAATTCGGGCGTGACGAATTCGGGAATGGCCGCTCCAAACGAATCGCCTTTATGCTGATGATTTAGCGACGAGCGATCGCTCCGCTCTGACAAAGCAAGATGATCAAATGCTACCTGTCGCCCGAGATTCTCACGTATCGTTACGTACTCCATCTCAGGAGTAATAATGCCTTTCCGGGCATAATGCATTTGCGTCACACAAGCCCCGTTTTTCGCCCTCAACGGAGCCCGACGCAAACCCGGAAACTCTTCGAGCGTGCCGCGTTCGTTGGCCTTCGCGATGTCCTCAGCACCCTTGGTCAAGTAGCCATTGTCCTGCGGTACGATCTCTCGGCCTTCATATTCTTCAACGTCCCCACGAGCCACGATCCAATCCCGACGCAACGCGGGCAGGCCGTCTCGCACATCACATTTTGTCGCCGGATCCGTCCACACGCCGCTCGTGTCATATACGCGGACTGTCGCATTTTCCTGCATCGTCCCATCAAAATCTTTCGATGGCGACAAGGAGATCTCGCGAAACGGAATTCGTAAATTGTGGTTGTTTTGATTTACGGTCGTGCCGTTGGTATCTAGGTAGATCTTTCGTGATGCAGGCAACTTAACCTGATCGCTGCTTTTCTCATCTGATTTCTGATCTCTGACTTCTGACTTCTTTTCCATTGTTTTTCTCCCTTCGTCGGTATTATCCGCATCAGGTTTTTAGGGTAATGTTCATTAGGAACAACTCTCAGCCCCGACGCTCGGAACTCCCCTGAAAACTTTTGTGCTCGTAAACCAATGATATCAATTAAAATGGCCGCCGTGAACACACGACGGCCAGATGAGCGTTGTTACATCAAAGATCAAAATATCACCGGACGCTCGATCGGCTTTACCTTTGTAAGGTCTATCGCATAACCGACCTGATAGTCACTGAAAAGAAATAGTCTTTTTCCATCAAGACTGAATCTGGAAAATGCGAGATTTCCTTTCAACAAAAAGTCATTTATCTTTTCGCCTGTATCAAGGCTGTAAAGAGAAACATCGCCGGGAAAGGTCTCAATGATCACCTGATTCAAAAGTGGGTTTATTGCCGCTTTGGAACCAAAGAACCGATGACGGAGGGTTCCATCGGTAAGGGAATAGACAAGCACTCGTCCCTCAGAATCGTTCAAAGCAAGCCAGTCTCGTTCCGATTTTCCGCCACCTACGCTGAACGAGCCACGACCGGTTTCCAAAAGAAGACTTCCTATTGTCTTCCCGGCAAACGCGTCAATAACGTCGATCAGATAATCGCCTTGCTTATTTCCAAGTTGGTCGGCCTTTGATTTAATGGCCGCGTCTTCCTTTAGTCGAGCCTTGCCCTCATCTGAAGATAATCTCCAATAGAGCATCAGCCTTCCAGAATAGCTGTCAAACGAATAGCGAGGCACCGTACCCTTGAAATCGCGAGTCCAGATCACCGTATCTTTTGTCCAATCCTTGATCTCGAACCGAACATCGCTTCGTAGCCGAAGTTCCGCCTTTTCATCTTCGGACAGTGGAACCTGCGATCGTTCCGAATCCTTTTCGTCTTTCTTGCTTGTGCTGGTTCTAGTAAGCAAAAACCTCCCGTACTGGCGAACTCCATGATCAGCCAATTCACGCATTACCTGCCCTTCGCCGCTTTTTGGATCAAGAAACGCCAGTGTCGGTTTATCGTTTTGGAACTTGGGAAAATTGGCTACGCCATTTCCTTGACCATCAACGATGCCCGACGTGAATCCGCGAGTGAAAACGGCCCGCTCGCCCGTTCTGAGATTCCAAACACCACCGCGTGATCGCGACGAAAGTGCAGCCCAGCCGAAATCATCTGAAACCTCGGCGGATCGCATATCACTCATCGCCCCGACGGGGATATCAACGGTTGCGACATCCTGTCCTTCCAGCATTTTTTTCGCATCTACGTAGGCTACCTTTCGAATCAGCAATTTGCCGTTGGCTGATTCAAATGCGATCTCGTTGCCGTAGATAGCGATGTCCTTTTTCATCATCCCAACAACTATTTCCGCCCGTTTTATATCAAAGATGCCGGTTGCACCGTTCTGAAGCGGTTTGATCATTACATAATTCGGATCCGCCGTTGCTTCAATATGTTCACCACCAAATTCCAACTTTGACAGCCGTTTTCCTGACGGGAAAGAAAAAAGGCCGCCTGTTTCTAACTTCGCATCCGTATTACCGATCACGCGATCTGGATCGATGAATACATAGGGCCGCGATGCGATCTTTTTAAGGTCGCCGCCAATGTCAACCTGCTTGAGTGTCTGGAGGTCGACAGCGATCGCTGAATTATCAGACTTGTCCAGCGTAACGCCGTCAAGGCGTAATCGAAATCTGAACTTATTCGAACGGCTAAAGAGAACGTGACGCGAATCCGGCGAAAACCCGATCCTAAAAAAACTCACGTCGTTCTCAGCGTCAGTGCTGCTTCGTCCGAGCCAGCTAATATATTCAAAGACGTTTAGCGGATAGAATTCTTTCTTTTCCCAAACTCGCTTGCCCGTTTTGGTCTCGATGACGTTGATATTCGTCGCCTGATCGACACATGCCAGAAAGTTTCCGTCTGGCGATAGTTTTTCTTCCCAACAATTTCGGCGAAGTACAAGCTCTCGGACCTCGAGGGCCTCGCTTTTCTTTAGGTCCCAACGTTCAAAGCGTAGATTCCCCGTTAAAAGTACGAGCTGATCATTACCGGCTGTAAAAAATGCCTCAGAAACCTCTTCCGCGGGTATCTGGTTTACCACTTTCCCCGAAACGCGATCGACGATTGTAACCGCAAAGTCATCGATAACGAGTAACTTCTTACCGTCATTACTAAATTTCACCTGGTTTACATCACTTCGCAGTTTGGGTTCTAGCTCTTTGCGCCACATAAGTCCCGGAAGGCTTTCCGAACGCTTTGAATCCGTGAACCGAACGAGGTCTGCCTGCCACTGAAGAAAATCGGCATTTGCGTTCGCAGCCCGTCCGCTCCGGCATGCTTGTGGAAGCTGTTCGGTCGCTTTCGCGATCTCACGGAGCCGCTTTTCTTCGGGCCGGGTATTCCCAAAAAGGTCACTGAACCAACTTCCCGTCTTTCCGTCGCTTTCGGTTAAGCGGTCGAAGAAAGTGAATGAGGCGTTCGGGTCGTAACCGGCGGCGACCATCGCAAAAAACCCTAGCTTATCAGCTTCTAGCTGCTGTTCGTTTTCATGTCCGCGACGCGATGGAGCGCGTTTCGTTCGAGCGTTCTCGATCAGCCGATTGTATTTGTCGATTATGTCTTTCCGGTCGCCAAGTGCCGTAATATTAAGCACTTTCTTCATCGCAAGCGACATGTCCTGAGCGCCGTGGCGAACGGCGGCATGGCCTAACTCGTGGGCAATAACACTTGCAAGCTCGTCCTCGCTAGTAACAAAACCGATCAGTTTCCGAGTTAGAAATACGTGTCCGCCCGGGATATTAAATGCGTTTGCTTCGGGATATTCGATTATGTGAAAGGTGTACTTTAGACCGGTGTTTGGAAATTTCTCAAGAAGTTTGGCACCGATCGAATCGACATATGCGATAAGTTCGGGGTCGCGAATTGGCCGGAATTCCGTGGCAAGCCGTTGCAACGTTAGCTCTCCGAGAACCGTTTCTTGTTCAGGCGAGAAAATATTATCGGTGTTCGTGTTGGCGACGATCCTCGGCGGTTCGCACGTCTGGGAATAAATAAATGCATTGGCACAAAAAATGACGAGCAACGACAAAAGTGACTTCATGGGCGAACAACTCCTATTTTAACGGATGGCTGAAGCGAAAGGATGTAAAACCAGTTTCGCGAGAATAGAAATAAGTTAATTCGGGAGATCGGGGATGTCAAGACTTTTTCTAATACTTAACGATTTGGACATGCCAAAAACGCGGATTCTGCAGCCAACAAATAGCTGTAGATTGGCGTCTGATATAGTAAGGATTAATGATAATGAAAAGTTTTTCAGTTGCAGCGATCTTGGCCGCGGCTTTATTGTTTGGCTGTACGAATGCGGCTCCGACCGGCGGCCTAGATACGATTTTTGAAACACAGGACAAAGCGAAATTCCGCGTGGAGACCGTGGCGAGCGGACTCGAGGTTCCCTGGGGGTTTGCGTGGTTGCCAAACGGTGACATGCTTGTCACCGAGCGCCCGGGCCGAATTCGCATTATCGAGAAAGGGAAGCTTCGGCCCGAACCTATTTACACAGTGCCCGACGTCGAGCCATCGGGCGAGAGTGGGTTGATGGACATTTCGGTTCATCCGAACTTCGCTTCGAACGGTTTCATATACATTGCCTATGCCTACCGCGGAGACGGCAAACAAGTAAAGATAGTTCGTTATAAATATTCAGATGGGAAGTTGGCCGAGCCAAAAATAATTACCGAGAATATTCCCGCTGCACCAAACCATGCGGGAACGCGTGCCCGTTTTGGGCCGGATGGAAAGCTATACATAACGACCGGCGATTCGACCGATTGGGAACTTGCTCAAGACAAGAACTCACTTGCAGGTAAGACTCTTCGGTTGAACGACGACGGTACGATCCCCAATGATAATCCATTTTTCGGAAAGGCCGGCTATCGTCCTGAAATCTGGTCAACCGGCCATCGAAATGCTCAAGGGCTTGCTTGGCAGCCGGCCTCGGGTTTGATGTTCCAAACCGAGCACGGCCCGAGCCAGTTCGAAGGCCGAGGTGGTGGTGCGGATGAAGTGAACATCGTTGAAGCCGGGAAGAATTACGGCTGGCCAACGATCTACGGAACTAAAACACAAGCAGGGCTAGAACCGCCCCTGCTCGAATATACGCCGGCGTGTGCTCCAGGCAGTGCGGCGTTTTATAACGGCGATAAGCTGCCCGAATTCAAAGGTAATTTCTTCTTAGGGTGTTTAAGAAGTGCACGGATAGTTCGCGTGGTTTTGGATGGCCGGAAAGTGGTTCGACAAGAAGATATGGTGGTCGGCAATCTCGGCCGTATTCGTGAAATTGGTGAAGGCCCCGATGGTTTTCTCTATTTCTCAACGTCGAATCGCGACGGCCGCGGAACTGCCGCCAAAGAGGACGACCGCATAATGCGCATCGTACCGGAAATGCAGAAAGCTACAGTGCAAAAGCCCACACGTAAGTAAGGGCGTTTCGGTCATCTCGCGGACTAAGTCTCTTTTTTAAGATGCTTTGTTGTATGCTCGGTTACCGATGATGGGAACAGGTCGTTTGTATCGGCTCGTGCGGGCATTTCGAGAAAGCTCTGTGGTTGGACTGGCAAATCGTCGGGTTCACTCTGAGGGTTGCGTCCCGGCAAGAAGTGTTTCGGAACGGTCAGAAAAACACCGTTCAGAATAAAGCCAAGTCCCAGAAAAAAGGCGATCAATCCAAGCCCTGCAAGGAACAGAAATTCTTCTTTTCCGTTAAATTGCGGAAAATTACTTAAGATGGAAAGGGCGAT
>JBGTKQ010000168.1:0-6054 GCA_041744555.1 Pyrinomonadaceae bacterium | reverse complement strand
TGCGGCTATTGCCAATCCGGCCAGATAATGTCCGCCGCTATTCTGCTGAAAGAAATCAAGAAACCGACCGACGCCGATATCGACTTGGCGATGAGCGGCATCGTCTGCCGGTGCGGAACCTACAACCGTATTCGCGACGCGATCAAACAGGCAGCGATAAACGGAGGTGCGAAATGACACCGAAAACTGAACTCGATAGACGTTCGTTTCTGAGAGCTACTTTGATCGCCGGCGGTGCATTGGTGATCGGGACAAGCGTTCCGTTTGCGTCGCGTGCTGAAGAAAGGTTCACTCTATTGCCAGCCGAACCGGCGGCGGATTTTCAGCCGAATGCCTTTATCAAGATCGCACCTGATGGCAAGGTTACGGTCGTAGTCGGCCAGGCCGAGATGGGCCAAGGAGTGTTGACCTCAATACCGATGATCGTCGCGGACGAACTTGAGGTCGATTGGGCAAGTGTCGATTTCGAACACGGTCCTCCCGGAAAAGAGTTCGGCAATCCGGCTCTCGGCGGCCAACAGATCACCGGTGGGAGTTCGAGTATTCGTGGATTGATCGAACCGCTCAGAAAAGCATCTGCTTCGGTGCGCGAAATGCTAATTGCGGCGGCGGCCGAGCAATGGGGCGTTCCATCCGAACAATGCCGGGCACGCAGCGGCGAAGTTTTCCATCCGTCGTCACGGCGAAGCGCGAAATACGGAACATTGCTCGCCGCAGCCGCCAGGATCACGCCGCCTACTGATCCGAAGTTGAAAGACGCTAAGGATTTCAACTTCATCGGCAAAAGCATCAAGCGGCTCGACACGCCGGAAAAGGTTAATGGCACAAGTATCTTCGGGATCGACGTAAAGGTTCCGGGAATGCTGACCGCGACGATCTTTCGATCGCCGGTCATCGGCGGCAAAGTGAAGAGCTTTGACGACGCAAAAACAAAGGCCGTGAAGGGCGTTCGAAATGTCGTGCGTCTCGAAAGCGGCGTTGCCGTCGTTGCCGATAATTTTTGGGCGGCGAAGAAAGGCCGCGACGCCCTGTTGGTCGTTTGGGCCGAAGGCGCGATGTCCGGCGTTTCAAGCGAAAAGTTGTATCAGGCCGATATCGAAGCCGCCGCGAACGGCAAAGGTATCGAGGCGAAAAAGATCGGCGACATTGCCGCCGGAAAAGCGAAGGCCGCCAAGACCGTCGAAGCAGTTTATTGGGCACCATTCCTAGCTCACGCGACTATGGAACCAATGAACGCGACCGCCCATGTTCGTGCCGATAGCTGCGAAGTTTGGAGCGGTATTCAGGCACAAATGGTCGTCCAGGGAATGGTCGCAAAAGAACTTGGCATTGCACCGGAAAAAGTAACGGTCAACAATACTTTGCTCGGCGGCGGCTTTGGCCGAAGGCTCGGTGATTATGTGATGGATGCCGTTCGATTGTCGAAAGCCGTCGGCAAGCCCGTTAAGGTCATATGGACTCGCGAAGACGATATGGACGGCGATTTCTTTCGCCCGACGGCGTATAACAAGATGTCTGCCGGGATCGATGCGGCCGGAAAACCTGTGTTTTGGCAGCATCGGATCGTCAGCCCGTCGATCATGGCTACGCTCGGGCCCGGTCTGTTCGGCTTCGCCCCGCCGCCAGACCAACTCGACGATACGGCGGTCGAGGGAGCGAGCAATTTGCCCTATGATATGCAGAATCTATATGTTGATTGGGTGCCGAACAAACCGGGCGTTCCGGTCGGATTCTGGCGTTCGGTCGGAAGTTCGCACACGGCATTTTCGACCGAATGTTTTCTTGATGAGCTTGCCCATTCAGCGGGAAAAGATCCGGTCGAGTTCCGGCTATCGCTGCTCGAAAAGCATCCGCGCCACGCCGGGGTTTTGAAGCTCGCGGCTGAAAAGGCGGGTTGGGGAAAGCCGGCAGGAAAAGGTATCTTCCGCGGTATCGCGGTACACGAAAGTTTTGCGAGTTATGTCGCCCAGGTGGCTGAGATCTCGATCGGAAAAGATGGGATGCCGAAAATTCACCGCGTCGTCTGCGCGGTCGATTGTGGTAAGGTCATTAACCCCAATACGGTCAAGGCGCAAATGGAAAGCAGTATCGTATATGGACTTACAGCCGCGCTTTACGGTGAGATAACGATCAAGAACGGCCGCGTCGAGCAGCGTAATTTCTACGATTACAGAATGTTGCGGATGAATGAAATGCCGAAGATCGAAACGCACATCATGCCGTCAACCGAAGCCTATGGCGGAGTCGGCGAACCCGGCACACCGCCGATCGCACCGGCCGTCGTCAATGCGATCTTCGCCGCAACCGGCAAACGAGTCCGCAGCCTTCCGATCCGACCAGAGGAATTGAAACAAGCATAGGAGAAACTAAAGATGAAGAACTTTTCAAAACTAAGCACTCTTAAAGTCGCCATCGTCGGCATCGCTTGTTTCGCGTTCGCGGGCTTTGCGTGGTCGGGCGGAAGATTTTCAGGACAGGCGGTCGATAATACTTACGTCGGAACCCTTGGCGATGCCGAAACGGGAAACGCCGAAGTTTCGATCGCGGCTTTCAATGAAACTGCAAAGGTCTATTTTTCGGCAAGATGCGCCAATTGCCATCCGGCCGGCGACATTCCAACGCAGGGCGACGAAATGACACCGCATACACAAGGCGTCACACGCGGCAAAGACGGCAAAGGCGTTTACGGAATGAAGTGCACTACCTGTCATCAGAACGAGAATCTGCCGGGCGAACATATGCCGCCCGGAACATCAAAAGATTGGCACATGCCGAACGCAGAACACAAAATGCCTTTTCAGGGCATAACCGCCGGACAGCTATGCCGCAATTTCAAGGATCCAAAAATGAACGGCGGTTTCAAGACGGCTCGGGAAGCGATGGAACACATTCAGAAACGGGACGCGCTCGTGATGTGGGGATGGGAGCCCGGAAACGGTCGCTCGATACCGCCACTAAGCTTCGAGGAATTTTCGGCGAAAGTTGAAGAATGGGTGGCAAACGGCGCCGCTTGCCCGGAATAGAATATTTGCAATAGCACGACGAACGCGGCGCCATCGTAAATTGGAGCCGCGTTATTTTTAGAAGGCAGAACCGCTTGCGTCAGCAAGTGGCGAGATCCGCACGACGGGGCAATGTCACCCGCTTGCGCGGCCGGTTCTGCCTTTGACTTCTATGAAAGAGATTTGCGAAATATTACATGCCGTTGGTGAAATGGCCGACAGTGAAAGAGCCATATTAGCGACAGTCGTTGACCTCAAAGGTTCAGGCTATCGTCTGCCCGGAGCACGAATGCTTATCAAGGCGAACGGCGATGCGACCGGAACGGTATCAGGCGGTTGTTTGGAAGCCGACGTTCTCGAACGCGCGAAACGAGTTCTGGCGACCGGCCGGGCAGAGGTCTTCACCTACGATACAACTGCCGACGAAAACTCGGTATTCAGCCTAAACATGGGTTGCCGCGGGGTGATGCGAATATTGCTTGAGTCGGTCGATCAGACAAGCGAGATCATTTCTGCCTTGAGAAAAGGCCGAAGCGAACGCAAATGGATAACCGCCGCGGTCATCATCGGTGGATCGGAAAACATCGGAGAGAGAACATTTCTTGGAACTTCGTCAGATTCGAAGCCGAATTTGGAGGCTGACTTAAGTACGTTCGCCGATGCGTCTGCAAACTTTGAAACGATAAGGTACGAGTCCGAGAACGGCACGATCGAATACGCTTTTGAAAAGATCACACCGCCCGTTCAGTTATACATTCTCGGTGCCGGTGCCGACGCCGCTCCGCTGGCTGAGACTGCTCACGGACTTGGGTGGGAAGTAAATGTATGCGATCATCGCCCGGCTTTCCTGACCGCAGAACGTTTCCCCACCTGTGACGCACTCGTCGGGCTTGACCGCGACAAAGTCGCCGAATGGGACGTCGATAAATTAACAGCCTTTGTACTGATGAACCACAATTACGACCGCGACAAAGCGATGCTGCCCGGTGCTCTCGCATCGAACGCATTCTATGTTGGTGCCCTCGGCCCCAAGAAACGAACGCGGCAAATTTTGGATGAGCTTGGGAGTCCATTCAACGAAGAACAACTCTCGCGGCTCCGTGCACCTGCGGGACTCGACATCGGTGCCGACACGCCCGAGGCGATCGCGATATCGATCATCGCCGAGATCCAAAGCGTGCTGAAGAACCGAAAAGGCGGTCCACTTCGCGACCGGCAGGCGTCGATCTATGACCGCAAATAACGCAACAGGGATCGGTGGTTTATTGCTCGCGGCCGGCGGTTCGCTGCGGCTTGGCTCGCCCAAGCAACTTCTCGCATTTCAAGGCAAAACTCTGCTGCGTCGTACGGCCGAGGCCATAGTTGGCTCAGAATGCAAACCTAATATCGTCGTGCTCGGTGCGGAGGTTGAAAGTTCAAAATCTGAGATCAGCGAACTTAACATTGCGTACGTTATAAATAAAGATTGGGAAAGCGGTATGAGTTCGTCGATTCGCGTCGGCCTTGAGAAACTGGTTTTGCTCAACCCGGAGATCGATGCGGTGATGATCACCCTCTGCGATCAGCCGTCCGTAACCGCCGAAAAGATCGGGCTATTTATCGAAGCTTTCAAAGAGAAACACTCGCCGATTATCGCTGCAAAATATAACGGCGTTCTCGGCGTTCCGACATTGTTCTCACGCGAAATGTTCGACGCACTTTCCCAGCTCGAAGGCGATAAAGGAGCTCGAGATCTGATCAGGCAAACTAAATCAACTTTCGCGATCGAGCTTCCTGAAGCCGCGATCGACATCGATACTTTGCAGGATCTCGACGCCATTAGGCCGCAGAACTAGGCTTTATAAACCTTCCTTGATCGCAGCGGCAAAAAGCCCGTTCAACCGGACAGATTCGGACTTAAGCGTTTGAGCGGTTTCGATAACCGCACGAAGCTTGATGTTCACCTCTTTGTCATTGTCGATCATCTTTATCAACTGACCACGTGAAAAATAGACGACCGTTTCGCGTTGTTCGTCGCCATCGGTGAGCACGATTCCCATCACAAGGTCACCGGCAGCGTTGTATAAAAACTCAGCGTTCGTGGTCGTCGCAGAACGCTTGACCACGACATCGGCTCTTAGCAATCGTTTCGGGTACGGGTCTTTTTCGCGGTCGCCGTAGGTGTAATAAAACTTGGTCGAGGCGGCATAGATGCCGACCGCCGGATACGGATTAGGCCGGCTGTTTACGTTCGTTTCGACGACAAAGATATCGGACTGTTCCTGCTTTGCGGCGTCGGCAATACGTTGCTCAATTTGGTCGTAAAGCTTACTAATCTCATCAATGCGCTTGTCCGCAGTCTGCGCATCTACTATACACACCGCAAACAATAGCAACGCAAGAATTTTGAGTATTTTCATACGGCGTCCGTCTAGAGATTCCGCAAAATAAAATCCGTCATCATCTGATACATGTGCCTAACCTGCGGCGGGTTTACAACGCCGTGCCGCTGGCCTGGATAGAGCATTAGCTCGAATTGCTTGTTGTGTTTTTGCAGTTCGTTAACAAGTTGTATAGTGTTCTGCTGATGGACGTTGTTGTCCATCACGCCGTGGATCAGCAGCAGCTTTCCGTGTAGATCTTTTGCAGCTTTTATGACCGACGTTTTCTCGTAACCGGCACGATTATTTTGCGGTGTGAGCATAAAACGTTCGGTGTAGATCGAATCGTACAACGCCCAATCGGTGACCGAGCCGCCGGCGATTCCCATCTTGAAAAGCTTGCTGTGCGTCAGCGCATAGCTCGTCATAAAGCCGCCGTAGCTCCAGCCCCAAATGCCAATCCGGTCGCCGTCCACGAACGGCTGCTCTTTCAAGAAGTTCACGCCTTCTTCGATATCGCGGAGCTCGAGCGTGCCCATTTGCTTGTAAACCGGCCACGTGGATTCTTCGCCTTTTCCGCTCGCCGTTCGGTTGTCGCACATCCAGATTATGTAGCCTTTTTGTGCCAACATCTGATGCCAGAGATAACGATTTCCGGTCCATGTGTTTCGCACCTGCGGCGCATGCGGCCC
>JBGTKQ010000167.1:0-8394 GCA_041744555.1 Pyrinomonadaceae bacterium | reverse complement strand
CTGAAGGAAGATAACGCTGTTTTGGTAGTTGTCGATATGCAGGAAGCTTTTCGCAACGCGATTCCTGATTTCGCGATGATCGCATCGAGAATTGCGATCGCCATCCGAGCCTTCGGTGTTCTGGGCCTTCCGGTTATCGTAACAGAACAATATCCAACCGGTCTTGGCTCCACGGTCGAAGAACTCAAATTGTGCATGCCTGAAGCAACGCCAACGATCGAGAAATCAACGTTTAGTGCTTATCGAGAAACACAATTCGTCGAGACTCTCGAGTCCTCTAGCAGAAGACAGATCGTTATCTGCGGTATTGAGGCCCATGTCTGTGTTCAACAAACAGCCTTTGACCTCAAGACAGAAGGTTATGATGTTCATTTGCTTAGCGATTGCGTCTCCTCTCGATTTGAACACGACAAAGCGGCCGGTATTAAGCGTATGGATGAATGCGGCGTCGTTTCGTCATCAATGGAAATGGCACTGTTTGACGTACTGAGCGACTCGAAACACGAGAAATTTAAGGCGGTACAATCGCTCCTTCGCTGATTTTTTAATGGAAGCACTACGAACTCTAAATCCTCAACAAGCGGAAGCCGTCAAAGCAACCGAAGGCCCACTGTTGATCCTTGCCGGTGCGGGTTCGGGCAAAACCCGCGTGATCACCGTCCGTATTGCACATCTAATTACGGAAAAACTGATCCCGGCGCACAACATTCTGGCGGTGACGTTCACCAATAAGGCGGCAGGTGAAATGCGTAGCCGAGTTGTCGATCTGCTTCGCGGAAAACAAGGAGGTTCATTCCCTTTGATCGCCACATTTCACAGTCTTTGCGTGCGAATACTGCGGCAAGACATCGAAGAACTTGGCGAAGGTTACAAAAAGAATTTCACGATATACGATACGGACGATTCGCAGAAAGTTATCAAGGCATGCATAAAAGATCTCGGGCTCGATGAAAAGCAGATCGTCCCGCGAATAGTTAGAGGTTCGATCAGTACGGCGAAGAATCGAGGTGAAGGCGTAGATCAGTTCACCTCCCGAATTGAACAAACTGATGAGAAGCGTGCCGCGACGGCGAAGGTCTATCGGATGTACGAAGAACGGCTTCGGTTAGCAAATGCTCTTGATTTTGACGACCTTTTGATCAAGACGGTACGGTTATTCCAGCGTTCTCCCGACGTGCGTGAGAAGTACAACGAACGCTACACGTATATTTTGGTCGACGAATACCAAGACACAAATCCGCTCCAACTCTCGCTAATAAAGTATCTAACAGAAAAGCAGCAGAATATTTGCGTCGTGGGTGACGATGCACAGAGTATTTACGGTTTCCGGCAAGCGGATATTCGAAATATTCTCGATTTTGAGCAACATTTTCCCGAAGCAAAAGTGATCCTGCTTGAGCAAAATTACAGATCAACGCAGACTATCCTTGACGCCGCAGACGCGATCATCGGCAACAATGTAAACCAAAAGAAAAAGAAACTCTGGACGTCGAATCCGGGCGGTGAGCGGATTTTTTATTTTCAGGCCGGCGACGCCGATAGCGAGGCGAGATTTGTCGCCGCGAAGATCGAAGACCAGTTTCGAAAGGACGCCAATTCGCGTTTGGCGATTCTATATCGAACGAACGCACAATCGCGCGTGTTTGAAGAATCCCTGCGCCGAATGCGGATCGATTACAACATCGTCGGTGGATTTTCGTTCTACGAGCGGCAAGAAATAAAGGACATAATCGCCTATCTAAAGCTACTATTGAATCCCGACGATGACATTGCCCTACTTCGCGTGATCAACAATCCGGCTCGTGGGCTTGGGAAGACCTCTCTCGATGAACTTCAGGCGAGAGCAAAGGAACTTGGGCGATCGATCTGGCAAACGATCGATGTTTTAACCGAACCGGATTCGCCAAACAATTCGCTTACGAATCGGGCGAAGGACGCACTTCGATCGTTCCGACGGGTGGTCATCGCCCTGCAAACAAAAGCCGCCGAAGCCGAAGGAACAGAAAAAAAGGTTACAGATGTTGTCATCGCTGCAATCGATGACAGCGGTTATTCGCTGATGCTACGTTCTGAAAATACAGACGAAGCCGAAGCAAGGCTCGAGAACCTGGAAGAATTGGTGAATGCGGCGGCGGATTACGACCGAATGCCGGAAGCAGGATTACGCGACTTCATCGATCATGCAGCGTTAACGGCCGACACAGATAAATACGATGAAAGCGCGCGTGTTACATTGATGACCGTGCATTCCGCCAAGGGCCTCGAGTTTCCGACAGTATTTCTTGTGGGGTTGGAAGACGGTATCTTTCCACATTCACGAAGTATCAACGATCCGAAAGAACTTGAGGAAGAGCGAAGATTGGCCTACGTCGCCATTACTCGAGCGGAAAAAACTCTTTATGTCACACATGCAATGCGCCGACGAGTTTACGGCGAAGAAATGGCAACTGAGCCTTCGCAATTCCTAAACGAATTGCCGATCGAATTGATCGACGATCTTTCCTATGGGCCGTCATGGCTTTCGTATTCAAAAAGCTCCGCGACCAAGAACGGCCGTTCGGCAATAGCGACACTCCGCGGAGAGAATCCCACACCACCAAAGCCCAAGAGTACGTATCAAGGTAAGACCTATAATTCCGCGGATGCCGTGATGGAGTTTTTTAAGAATCGGGGAATGGCCTCGAAAGAATCCGGTGAACGCTCGGAAGCAGACACATCCAATGATGATCCGAAAATCCGAAGTGAGAATGATGGCGACGATCTCACCGGTTACGGCCGATTGAAAGCCACCGCGGCCGCAATGCCCAAAACAGTAAAGCCCGATATTGGCGGTTTTCTACCGGGGTCCCATGTCCGCCACGAAAAGTATGGCAAAGGCTTGGTTCTTAGACGTGAGGGAAGCGGCGATAATGTAAAACTTACCGTTAGTTTTCCCGGCCATGGTCAAAAGAAACTGATCGAAAAATACGCGAACCTGCAAACGGCATAGAGGTTGCAGTTAGTCTAATTAGAAATAATTCTGTATCAATTCAATTCAGTTATTCGGGAGACTATTATGCGAACATTCTATCTACTAACTTTATCAACAATCTCTATTGGTGTTGCAGCTTGCGGCGTTCCGCCCGCGAATACAAGCGTTTCGAATGTGAATATGCGTTCGAACGTGAACGCGAATTCTAACTCCAATTCATTTTCAAATACAAACACAAATATGAACGGTATGACGACCGCGTCGGTGATCACATCCACAGAACCGAACGAATATCAGGCTACCGTCACTTTGAAACTTGAAGCGATCGGATCCGATAAAAGCACGGCACTTCCGCCACTTTCAGCACAAGTCGCTCGAAGCGGTGCTGATCGCCGAATGGTCTTTACAATGCTGGCCGGCGGCCGCGTAGTTTATCTAGATAAAGCTGGCACAAATTACATGATTCTTCCAGACAAGAAACAATACGCTGAGATAAATCAGGAATCGACTGGTTTTGATGTACGGCGGATGCTAATGCCGGAGCAGATCGTCGAAAAGGTGAAAGCTACTCCCGGTGTTCGTCTGGTTGGTGACGAAAAGTATAACGGGCGCGACGCGATCCGCTATGCCTATGGCGCAGTCGCAAATACGCAAACACAGGCCGGTCAGATCGCGACAGAATCATTTCTGATCGTGGACAAGGCAACCGGGCTTCCTTTGAGATCCGAGATCGTCTCCGAATCGCAAAGCGGTGGTAATGTCCAGGGATATAAAGGTCTTCGTGTGATCACCGAAATGACCGATATTCAAATGACAACTACTGCGGCTGATTTCAATGAACCGACCGATCTTCAAAAGATCGAATCGGAGCAGATCCGGGGCCAGGTCGATATGATGTTTAATGCACTTGCCGGAATGCTGATGCAAGCATTAAATCAAGGCCAACAGAGGTAGAAACGATGGGAAAGATACTTGTCGGAGCACTTCTGGGTTTGATTTTGGGCGGCGTACTGACGTTTTATTTCTTCGTCGGCGTTCCAGGAAGTAATGCAGTTTACGGCGAGCCTATAAAGCCGCTCGATGCGTCTGGAGTTCCCCCCGGAACAGCCCAGATAGTGCTCCGACAAGATTTTTTCAACAACGTACTGCAAACGATCTTTCGGGATATGAACGATCCTGCATTTCCGCTCGGCTCAACTCCCATTCAACCGGTCGCCGAAGGGCAGTGTGGAAGTCAGATAAACATACTTCCGGAGGGAAGCGGAACTCAAAGCAGCGTTCGTTTTGTTAACGGATCGATCGCGGTGCCGTTGGCTTTTTCGGGTAGCTATTCGTCGCCGTTCGGCTGTTTGCGATTTACTGGCTGGGCCAATTCGAAATTCGAGTTGCGGTACGATGCTGCATCGCAATCAGTAGTAGGTCAAATCAATATCGAGACCGTTAACCTTGACGGTGTCAATCCGTTAATGAGCGGAATTGTTACGCCGCTGGTCCAGTCGTCGCTTAATAACTCCGTAAATCCAATTCAGATACTTAACGGCAAGCAGATCGCCATCAGCTTACCGATATCGGCGACTAATGCCAATTTGAAGGCTGAAGTTAGCGATGTGCGGGCCGAGATCAAGGAAGATGCGTTGAATCTTTACGTGACCTACAATTTTAGCGGAGCTCCATTGTCGCAACCTCCGCTTTAATCTTCAATAGATCTATTGTATATTTGCGTGATCTGAGAGTGATTATGCAAAACATTTATTCATTAGCCACCGTCGTAGTCCTTTTTGTTGCTGTGCTAGGTTGCTCAACATTCTCCCCTTCAAACCAAAGTCCTTCGACGACTTCTAAGAACAGCAATCGTACGCTTACAGATGACGCAGTTGATGCTACTGTCGGTGAGGCGCGGACCGGAGTTCCTGAATGCGACCAGGTGATGGACGAACTGACTGCTGAGATGAACAGTCCCGATGATAATTTCGTCACCAAAGCGATCAAAGCGACGGTCCTGAATCGAATCAAGGACGGCATAAGAGAGAGTGTGGAAAAGAATCAAAAAGACAAGGTAGAGATGGCGAAAAACTGTAAGGAATTTAAGGCTCAGCTCGATAAGTATAGGGCTGAAGAGGGCGCCGAGAAATAGTTAATTACACAAAAGCCCGTCTCGGAATACCGGACGGGCTTTACGGTTAATTTGGTGAGCATCAAACGCTCATGATCTCTGTTTCTTTGTTCTTAGCAAGCTCATCGATCTTTGCAATGTGTGCATTCGTCAGCTTTTGAACTTCTTCAAGTCCGCCGCGTTCTTCGTCTTCCGATACCAGCTTATCCTTTAGCATTTTCTTCAACGAGTCATTGGATGCATGGCGTACGTTACGAACGGCGATACGGTGCTCTTCGGCGATCTCGTGGATCTGCTTTGCAAACTGCTTCCGGCGTTCTTCGGTCAAGGCCGGTACGGTCAACCGAATAACTTTTCCGTCGTTCGATGGTGTCAGGCCGAGATTCGCCGCTGTGATCGCTTTTTCGATCGCACCAAGCTGAGTCGCATCCCACGGCTGAACCGTTAGCATTTGTGGTTCGGGAACTGCGACCGAAGCCATCTGAGCAAGCGGGGTCGGCGTTCCATAATAATCGACGCTGATCACGTCAAGCATGCCGACAGTTGCTCGGCCAGTTCGAACGTTTCCAAGCTTTCGCTTGAAATCCTCGATCACTGCTTCCATTTTTGGTTTCGTTTCGTTCGTAACGTCAACTGCACTCATTCGAATTTACCTTCTGTTTATTTTACGACCTTGCGGTAGTAGCTGCTGTTCCCCCGATCGAGACAAGCGTTCCGATGCTAAGGTCACCGCTTGCGGCCTTGATTATGTTGCCGTTTTCGGTCATGTTGAACACCATGATCGGCAGGTTATTGTCCATGCACAGCGATATCGCCGAAGTGTCCATGACCTTTAACTGCTTTTCCAAAACTTCCTGATAGGAGATCGTTTCAAATCGCTTTGCAGTCGGTTCTATCATCGGATCCGCGGTGTAAATTCCGTCAACTTTTGTTGCCTTGAATATAACATCGGCACCGATCTCACAAGCCCGCAGTGCCGCAGCAGAATCCGTGGTGAAATATGGATTGCCCGTCCCGGCAGCAAAGATCACGACCCGTTGTTTTTCCAGATGACGAACGGCCCGACGGCGTATGAACGGTTCGGCAAGCTGGGGAATATCAATGGCCGACATCACGCGTGTGTAAACGTTCAGCTTCTCCATGGCGTCCTGTAAAACAACGGCGTTCATTACCGTTGCAAGCATGCCGATATAATCGGCGGCCGCACGATCCATGTTACCTGCGGATTTTGAAACACCTCGGAAAATATTTCCGCCGCCAACAACGATCGCGACCTCGACACCAAGATCGTGCACGGCCTTTATCTCACGCGCGACCGATTCAGCAACCGCGGTGTCAATGCCGTAGTTCTGGCTACCCATCAAGGCCTCGCCGGAAAGCTTTAGCAGAATGCGTTTGAATGCAAGAGCCATAGGAGTTCAACGTTCAATGTTCCAACTTAAACTATGAACTTGGAACATTGAACCGAATTACCCGACCATCGAAGCGACTTCTGCAGCGAAATCGTCGACCTTCTTCTCGATGCCTTCACCCATCTTGTAACGGGTGAACCGGCGGATCGAAATATTTTCCTTGATCGAACCTATCTTTTCAGCGACAAGTTCACCAATAGTTTTCGACGGATCTTTCACGAAGGGCTGATCGACAAGAACGTTTTCTTCGTAAAATTTGTTGAGGCGGCCATCGACGATCTTACCCAGCACATCTTCGGGTTTGCTTGAGTTCTTTGGATCATTCTTGAGCTGTTCGAGAGTGATCTCACGTTCCTTTTCGAGTACATCAGCCGGAACTTCGTCACGATTGGTGTAACGCGGATCTGAAGCCGCAATATGCATCGCAATATCTTTCACCAACTGCTGAAATTCTTCGCCACGCGAAACGAAATCGCTTTCGCAATTTACCTCCACCATTACGCCGACCTTTCCGCCCATGTGAATGTACGAACCGACGGCACCCTCGGCGGTAACACGTCCAGCCTTCTTTCCAGCTGTCGCCATGCCTTTCTTGCGGAGTAACTCCATTGCTGCGGCTTCGTCTCCGTTTGCTTCAACCAATGCATTCTTTACGTCAATCATTCCGGCGCCCGATTTCTCGCGTAACGCCTTTATTCCACTTGCTGTTATTTCTGCCATAACTAAAAAACTCCAATAATAAAAACTGTTTGTAAAAAAGCGTAGCCAATTAACCGATATCGGAAAAAAGCCACGCTTTCAAAAAGACTGAAAAATTAAACTAGTTAGCCGTCGCTTCGTTGCTTTCTTCCGTTGCCGCCTCGGTATAATCTACCGAAATTTCAGCGACTGGATCCTCGCCCAAAGCGGCTTCTTTAGGTTCAGCGGCTTCTTTGGCTTCTCCGTCAACTGCTTCGGTTTCAGTGCTAACGGCTTCTTCCTCTTCCATTTCTATACCGCCATCCTCTTCGTCAGGATCAGAAATGCCGGCTTTTGCAAGCGTTGCTGCAATATCGATCTGATCGGTCTGATCGGTCTCTCCTTCGACCTCAGAATCGACAGGAACCGCAATTCCACCTTCTGTTCCGATCTGTTTTCCTTCAAGGATCGCATCGGCTATCCGCGAGGCGAATAATCGAATCGCACGGAGGGCGTCGTCGTTTCCAGGGATCACGTGGTCGATGCCTTCCGGCGAGCAATTTGTGTCAACCACGGCGACGATCGGAATTCCGAGTCGGTTGGCTTCCTTAACCGCAATATCTTCCTTTCGGACATCGATGATGAACATCATGTCAGGCAGTCCGCCCATATCCTTGATACCGGCAAGATTTTTCATCAATCCTTCGTGAAGGCGATCAAGCTGAAGGCGTTCCTTTTTTGTCAACATTTCGAAACGGCCGTCTTCGCGCATTGTTTCAATGTCTTTCAGCTTTTTGATCGATTTTTGAACCGTCTGATAATTGGTTAAAAGTCCGCCCAGCCAGCGATTGTTGACGTAATATTGTCCGCAGCGTTCGGCTTCTTCGCGGATCGCGTCCTGTGCCTGTCGCTTTGTGCCGACAAAAAGGATCTTTTGATTCGGGCGTTCCGCGAGTGATTCCTGGACGTATCCAAGAGCGTCACGGAAGAGCTTTTGCGTCTTCTGTAGATCGATAATGTAAATGCCGTTGCGTTCGCCAAAGATGTATTCTTTCATCTTCGGGTTCCAACGGCGTACTTGGTGACCAAAATGAACTCCTGCTTCAAGGAGTTCTTTCATCGTTACTGTAGCCAAAACTTTTTATCTCCTGACCTATTGGTTTATGTACTCGATCAAGCCGCTAAAGAACCAATTGCTTGACCGATGGATTTATGTTCGG
>JBGTKQ010000166.1:0-40305 GCA_041744555.1 Pyrinomonadaceae bacterium | reverse complement strand
GTGCCGTTCTCAAAAACATCGAGCCGCGTTATCTCAAAGCGAAACGAATCGTACGATGGCTTGTTGTGTTTTATGAACTCGAGTTCCTTTGCCTTGTTTGACCAATCGCCGTTGGCGCGAACCATTTGAAACTCTTCGGCGAGAATGCTGTCGAGCATTTTCACGTCCTGTTCACGGTAAGCCCGCGGCCAGGTGTCTTCTTTTAATTTTCTTAGAAACTCACGATCTTTCTCGATCTCGGCCGCCTTTGACGCGGTCTGCGAGCTTGATGACTGGGCGAATGAAACGAATGAAAGAAGTATGAATAAAAGAAATCGCTGCATAACTTTTTTCCTCGCGGGTATTCTACACCATGCATCGTAACTTTGGCGGGAATACTTTTCTGCCTATCGGGGATTATCAAGTTGTCGGGCCTGACAACTAATTCACGATCTAAGACAAGATTCTCAAGGAGTTTACGATGAAGTTTACAAAGTTGATAGTTGGTTTAGTGTTTGCTTTCGCCATTATATTTGCCGCCGATTCGTCAGCGTTTGCCCAGGATATGAAGGGCGACGACAAGATGATGAAAGACGATAAAATGATGAAAGACGATCGCCCGGTGGTTGCGATCATATTTGCTGACTGGTGTCCGGCGTGCCAGAGTGTTGATCCCGTAATGAAAGGCCTAATGGGCGAATACGGCGAAAAGTTGAACTTTGTGGTTTTTGACGTTTCAAATGACGAAAAGATTGCGGCCTCGCAAACGAAAGCGGCGAAATATGGCCTGACCGGATTTTTTACCGACAACAAGACAAAGACCTCGACCGTAGCGGTCTTTAAGAACGGCAAGCAGGTTTACAAGACCGCCAAGAATTCGAAGAAGGGAGACTACGTTAAGGCTTTTGACGCTGCGGTCGAATAGTTCCTCCAAGACAAGAACGAGCAAGGGAAGTTAAATTGATCCTCCTCAAGGGAAGACGCAGTGAACCGCGTCTTCCCTTTCTTATCCATTAGATAGGAACATAACGCACATAGAGGTTTCTGGATAGATCTGTGTTTAATGTGGATGAACTGGCCGCCTTCAGGAAGGCGGTTGTTTACACATACTAATGATTTTCTCCTATTGTTCCGGGTCGAAGTCGAGCGTGTCCGGGTCGTCGTCGTGAATGGTCAGTTGACCGAACAGTCTTAGCCAGACAAAGCCGAAGACCCCGGCACAGAGCGATGCGACGAGGACGGCAAAGGTCGAAGCGTTGATCGCGTCCGGGTTGGCCGGGAATGCTAGATTGGCGATAAAGATCGACATCGTAAATCCTATTCCGGCGACAAGCCCTGCTCCGAAAACATGTTTCCAGTTAAGGTCCAAAGGCAGCCGGCAGAGACCGGTCTTGACCGCGAGGAACGCAAAAGCAAAGATGCCGACCGGTTTGCCCGCGACGAGCCCGAGATAGATGCCGATGCTGTTAGTCGTCGTCAAGATCTGGAGCGCATCGCTGCCGATAACGATGCCGGTATTAGCGAGAGCGAACAACGGCAATATCGTGAACGCGACCGGAAGGTGCAGAAAATTTTCCAGCCGATGTGATGGCGATTCCTCGTCGTCCTCGATCGCGGACGAGGGAATTGCAAACGCGAGCAGCACCCCGGCGATGGTGGCGTGAACGCCGGACTTGAACATCAAAACCCACATCACGCATCCGAGCACGAGATAGATCGCCAGATGCTTCACACCGGCATATTTACCAAGCAGCAGCAACGCGACGAATATGCCGAGCGATCCAAAAAGATATGCCGCCGAAAAGCTCGTCGTATAAAAGACCGCGATAACCAGGATCGCCCCGAGATCATCAATAACCGCAAGAGCCGTCAGGAATATCTTTAACGAAGCTGGAACTCGGCTGCCGAGCAAGGCCAGAACGCCGAGCGCAAACGCAATATCCGTCGCCATCGGGATACCAATGCCCGGTTGATACGGCGTGCCCGCGTTTAGCGCAAAATGGATGCCGGCTGGCAGGAAAAAACCACCGAGAGCCGCCATCACCGGAAGCAAAGCGTTGCGGAAGTCGGAAAGCTCGCCGCTGATCAATTCGCGCTTAAGCTCAAGCCCAACCATCAGAAAAAAGATCGCCATCAACCCGTCGTTGATCCAATATTCGAGCGTAAGCGGGCCAATATATGTCAGCCACATTGCCTTATATTCCGGGCCAAGGAACGAGTTGGCGATGAGCATCGAAACGACCGTGCAGATGATCAAAACAATCCCGCCTGACTTTTTGGATTCAAAGAAACTCTTGAAACTGTTGGAAAGCTTGCGTTGGATCGACATAAGAATATCTGCACCGTCTCAGAAGAACGAAGTTAATTTGAATGGTTTAAGTCCAAATTATACCGCGTGGGCCGGTAGTTCACAAAAAGTGGGGGAAGTGATTGGTGGGTGAGTATCTGTGGTTGGTTTCGCCAGTATTATCGTGCGGGCTTCGGCATTCTCCGTGCGGCTTGGGGAAATAGTTAGTATAAGATATCCGTATGACTTTGCGGGTGGAATGGATGCGTGGGGTTGGGACGGCTTTGGTGACGCCGTTCTTGCGGGACGGATCGGTGGACGACGAATGTTTTCGCCGGCTGGCGGAGCGGCAGATAAAAGGCGGCGTCGGACTACTGGTTCCGTGCGGGACGACGGGCGAGTCGGCGACGATGACGGAGGCCGAGCGGCTGCACGTAATTAGAATGGCGTGTGAGGTCGGGCATGATAAGGGCGGACGAGGGCGTCCACGGTCCAGAGTGATCGCGGGAACAGGTTCGAATTCAACCGCTTCGACAATTGAGTTCACACGGAAAGCACGCGAGGCCGGGGCCGATGCGGCCCTGATCGTCGCGCCCTATTACAACAAGCCGACGCAGGAAGGGCTCTTCGCACATTATTCCGAGATCGCAAAAAGCGTGAAGGACTTTCCGATAATGCTCTACAACGTGCCCGGCCGAACCGCTTCAAACATCTCGGCAGAAACTACCTTAAGGCTGGCAGAGAAGCATGAGAACATCGTCGCGACAAAAGAAGCTTCGGGGAATTTTTCGCAGGTGATGGAGATATTGGCGAAGCGGCCGAAGAACTTTAAGGTGTTCTCGGGCGACGACGCGACCGCTCTACCTTTTATCGCGCTCGGCGGCGACGGTCTGGTGTCGGTCTGTGCCAACGAGATCCCGAAAGAGACT
Organism: Pyrinomonadaceae bacterium; assembly: GCA_041744555.1. Classification (GTDB taxonomy): domain Bacteria; phylum Acidobacteriota; class Blastocatellia; order Pyrinomonadales; family Pyrinomonadaceae; genus OLB17. The sequence goes on along the minus strand of JBGTKQ010000166.1, from coordinate 37,110 downwards.
GCCAAGATGGTCGAACACGCGCTCGCCGGCTCATTCCATTTCGCACGCAAGATACATTACAAGATATTGGCTTTGATGGAGGCGAACTTTATCGAATCTTCGCCAGCACCATGTAAGTTTGTGATGTCGGAAATAGGCCTGCTCGAAGAAAACCTGAGGCTGCCGCTGGTGGCTGTGACGAAGGAAACACGCGGAAAATTGAAGGAAGCAATGGCGGCATCGGGGATAAAGTGAATTAACCAGATGGACAATGAGGACTAAATCATGAAGCGTTCGATACTAGTTGTTGCTTTGGTTGTGTTGGGATTTGTGGTTTCGGCACAGGCTCAGGTGGTGACGGCTGAGCAGAAGAAGTCGGCGGGCGATTTGATGGTTACGCTGGCCGTCTGGGCGGACGCCGTTCGCGACCGCGACACGAAAAAACTTGAACAGTTATTTGCTGACGATGTGGTGATCACGGCGTTTGACGGATCGGTCCGCGGGAAAAAAGAAGAACTGGAAGTCTTGAAGCCAAACGCGAATATGAAAACCACGTCGGTCGCGAATGAAGATGTTGGACTGAAGATATTCGGTGAAGTTGCTGTAATTACGGCTCTGACGAAGATGGAATTTGTTGTCGCCGAAAAGCCATCGCAAATGGTGATGCGATACACTGCGGTTTTTGTAAAACGTGACGGGCGTTGGCAGATCGTTGCGTTGCAGACGATACGTGTCTCGAAATGATAACCTTCGATTTCAATCAATAGTCATGAAAAAAGCCATTTTATTTTTAACGTTGGTCATGTGCTTTTCGGCGACGGCTCTTCTGCAGACAAAACCGCGTGCCCGCGAGTTGGGTGTGCCTTTTGACGGAACAACGGGTAAATTTAACGCGATCACCGATGTAAAAGGCGTCGAGGTCGGGTATACGACGCTCATTTCTGGTGAGGGGAAAAAAGCGGTTAGGACGGGTGTAACCGCGGTCTTGCCGCAGGGCAAAAGCTACGGAGCTACAGTATTTGCCGGGTGGCATTCTTTGAACGGAAACGGAGAAATGACAGGTACGACGTGGATCGATGAGTCAGGTGGTTTTGGCGGACCGGTGATGATAACGAATACGCACAGCGTCGGCATCGTTCGCGATGCGGTGGTCGAATGGGGCAATAAAAAAGCAAGCCGCGAGGGCTATTCGGGGGATTACAGTCTGCCCGTTGTTGCAGAAACATGGGACGGTTTTCTTAGCGATATAAACGGTTTTCACGTTACGAAAGAACACGCATTTCAGGCTCTCGACTCGGCCAGGACCGGGGCCATCGCCGAAGGAAATGTCGGCGGCGGTACGGGAATGATGGCCCATAGTTTCAAGGCGGGAACCGGAACATCCTCACGCGTACTGAACAAGGACCAAGGCGGTTATACGATCGGCGTGCTGGTCCAGGCAAACTACGGAGCACGTCGCCTGCTTAAGATCGCCGGAGCACCGGTTGGAAAGGAAATTACCGATCTGTTGCCAAAGGAAGGAAAGGCGGACGAAGACAGCGGTTCGATAATCGTCGTGATAGCAACGGACGCACCACTGATGCCGCATCAGCTTAAGCGGATCGTCAAACGTGCTTCGCTCGGGATCGCGTTAATGGGCGGTCTCGGCGGGAATTCTTCGGGCGATATTTTTGTCGCATTCTCGACCGCAAACAAGGAGGCCGCCTCAAAAGTTGACGGCATTGCGACGCTAGAAATGCTGCCGAACGAACGAATAAATCCTATCTTTGAGGCAACGGTTCAGGCGACCGAAGAAGCGATCGTAAACGCTCTGGTGGCCGCCGAAACGATGACCGGTTTTAGCGGAAACACGGTTTATGCCCTGCCTCACGACAGGCTGAAAGAAGCCTTGAAAAAATATAACCGGATTTCTAGCGAGACGAAAAAATGAGCATTAAGGAAGATGTAGAAAAGCTATTTGCAAAGTCGGAGTTTACGGCGGGCGACCGCGAAAAATTTGAGGAATTCAAGGCCGCGCTGCGTACGGGCCAGATCCGTTCCGCGGAAAAGGATGCCGACGGGAATTGGCATGCGAATGCATGGGTAAAGCAGGGGATTTTGCTCGGGTTTCGGATGGGCAAGATGGTCGAGATGTCGCTGCCGACCGAGACCCTGCGTTTTTTCGATAAGGACACATTTCCGTTACGACCGATGACGCTTGATGATGGCGTAAGGATCGTAATCGGCGGTTCGGCGATCCGTGATGGCTGTTATGTAGCGGCGGGAGTTGTGGTCGTGCCGCCGGCATATATAAATGTCGGGGCGTATGTCGATGAAGGGACGATGGTCGATTCGCATGCTTTGGTCGGAAGCTGTGCGCAGATCGGTAAACGCGTACATCTTTCGGCGGCGGCACAGATCGGCGGAGTGCTTGAGCCTGTTGGCGCGGTTCCGGTCGTTATCGAAGACGACGTTCTTGTTGGCGGGAATACCGGTGTTTATGAAGGGACGATCGTTCGCGAACGTGCGGTTTTAGCAAGCGGTGTGATACTCACCCGCTCGACGCCGGTGTTCGATCTGGTAAACGAGACGGTCATTAAATCAGATGGCGAACGACCGCTCGAGATTCCAGCGGGTGCCGTCGTCGTGCAAGGTTCGCGTGCGGTCACAAAAGGCTTTGGCCACGAAAACGGCCTCTCGATATATTGCCCGATCATCGTTAAATACCGCAACGAAAAGACCGACACATCGACAAAGCTTGAAGATTACCTCCGATAGAAAATGGCGAATGTGAAGGTGATCATAAATTCCGGTTCGGGTAGTTTTTCAGTAGAAACGGTTGAAATCGTTCGAACTCATTTCTCGGAGCGTGAGATGGATGTTGATGTCTTTCTTGCCGAAGAAGGCTCGACCATTGACCGACTCGCCCGCGAGGCGGCAGAAAGCGATGCCGAAATAATTGTTGCGGGCGGCGGAGACGGAACGATCAGCAGTGTTGCGATCGAAGTTTTCAAAGCAGGCAAATCGCTAGGTGTGCTCCCGCTCGGTACGCTTAACAATTTTTCGAAAGATCTAGAAATTCCTCAAGAGTTGTCGGAAGCGATCGATGTTATTGCTGGGGGCCACACGCGAACGATCGATCTTGCGGAAGTTAACGGCCGCGTTTTCATCAACAATTCCAGTATTGGCCTATACCCGCGAATGGTTCGCAAGCGTGAAAAGCAGCAGCGGTTGGGACGCGGAAAATGGTTGTCGGCAATATGGGCTTCGCTTAGGATGTTTAAGCTTTCACCGTTTCTCAAAGTGCGTATAAAAATGGACGACCGAGAATTCTTGCGAAAAACCCCTTTTGTTTTTGTCGGCAACAACGAATACGACATGGATATCTACAACATCGGCCGAAGAAACGAGCTCGATAAGGGAACACTTGGTGTGTATTTTCTGCATCGGGGCGGACGTTGGGGCGTGATAATGATGCTGGTGCGGACCGCGTTCGGAAGATTGAAGCAATGGCGCGATTTCGAGATCGTTGCGACCGACGAGATCACGATAAGAACGCGTCGAAGGCGTGTCCACGTGGCATTCGACGGCGAGGTCGATGTAATGCGGTCGCCGCTCATTTACAAATCACTCCCGAAGGCGTTAAAGGTGATCGTACCCAAACCTGAATGAGAAAGATCGTACATATTTCCGACGTTCATTTTGGGATGGCCGATCTAAAGGTCGTCGAACGCCTAATTGAATCGATCAATGAAATTGGGCCCGATCTTTTGGTCGTTTCTGGTGATCTGACGCAGCGTGCGAAATCAAAAGAATTTGCGGCAGCACGCGCGATGCTCGACCGGTTTCCGATGCCGCAGATCGTCATTCCCGGAAATCACGACGTGCCGATGTATAACGTCTATCATCGTTTCGCCGAGCCATTAACAAGATATAAAAAGCATATTACCGATGATCTAAGCCCTTTCTTTACGGACGAAGAGATCGCGGTTGCGGGTGTTAATACGACGCGGTCGCTGACGATAAAAGGCGGCCGGATAAACGCGGAACAGGTTGCAGAAATTCGGCAAAGGATGAAGGATTTGCCTGAGCGGCTTTTGAAGGTCGTGGTGACCCATCATCCGTTCGACGTTCCCGAAGGCGAGGACGAAAACGACATCGTTGGGCGCGCGAAAGATGCATTGCCTCTTATCGCCCAGAGCGGTGCGGACGTATTCCTCGCCGGGCATCTTCATGTAAGCCACATCGGGCATTCTGCCCGGCGATACAAGCTTGACGACGGCTACTCTGCGTTGATAATTCAGGCCGGAACGGCCGCTTCAACACGGGAACGCGGCGAGGAAAATTCGTTTAATCTACTCGAATTCGAGCATCCGATGCTAGTCGTAAGGCGGTATCAATGCAGCATTCCAACCGAAGGATTTCGTCTCGCTACTTCTGAACAGTTCACGCACGGCTCCAACGGTTGGTCGCGCGGCTAAAGGCTCGCGGTTTATCAATTCCGTTAATTGGAATAGAATCGAAACATGAGCGAAACCAACGATCCAATTGACGAAACTGAACACGAACACCCTATCGCCAACCGGATCACCGGAACGGGCCAGAAAATAATCGGCGAGATCGAAGCCATCGGCGGAATTTTAACCGGCGATCCTGTGACTGCGGCCGAAGGTGAATTCAACGCCCAAGTCGGAGGACTTCGAGAAGAAACGGAAGAAGATCTGGAAGAAGGCGAAGATATTCGCCACCAAGACGGGGAGACGCCGAAAGAAGACATTTAGGAATGATCGCAACGAAAGAGAATAGAGAGTTTGTTTTGCCCAAGCGAATGCGCGGGCTTCAGCCGACACTGATCCGACAGTTTTTCGAACGGGCATTACCGGATTCGATCAATTTTGGGTTGGGCGAACCGGATCTACCGACGCCGCAATTTTTGCGTGACGAAGCCGCTCGAATTTCACGGGACGAGCAAAATGGTTACACATCGCATCCGGGCATTCCCGAATTACGCGAGAAGATCGGCGAGCAATATCCGCATCTGGATCTGCCGCGATCAGGCGTTGTTGTCACCTGTGGTTCGCAAGAGGCAATGACCGACGCCTTTATGTGTGCCGTCGATGTAGGCGACGAGGTTCTGCTGCCCGATCCCAGTTTTCCGGCTTATGACGCCTGCACCCGGATCGCTGAGGGCGTGCCGGTTTACTATAAGATGCCGGCCGATAAGGAATTCGGATTCGATATTTCAAACTTTAGATCGCGGATAACCGAAAAGACCAAGGCTGCTGTTGTGATCTCGCCTTCAAATCCAACCGGCAAGATACTTACGCCGGAAGACCTAAAGCAGATCGCGGAGGCATTGGACGGAACTGGGATCTGGTTGATCTCGGACGAAATTTACAGTGACCTATATTTCGACGAGCGGCCACATTCGGCGAGCGAGTACTATGATCGGACGATAATCGTCAGTGGGCTATCCAAATCGCTTTCGATGACCGGTTGGCGAATGGGTTGGGCGGCATGCAAAGATCCGGAAATGATAAACGCGATACAGGTGCTGCACGGATTTACGACTGTTTGCACGTCGACAATTACGCAAAAGGCGGCGTTGCTAGGTTGGACGCCCGAAGCTGAGGCAGCTAAGGAAGAATTTCGCAATGTTTATCGCGAACGCGGCGAGTTTTTGGTCGACCTGTTCGACAAGGAACTCGGCCTGAAAGCGACGTCGCCGGAAGGAGCGTTCTATACGATGCTTAACGTCCGTTCGCTCGGTGACGATCTTGAGATAGCGGAAAAATGTTTGCAGAATCGCGTAGTTACAGTTCCCGGTGTTGCATTCGGCCCGGAAGCGAAAGGCTTTCTTCGCATCTCGTTCTGCAACACCGAAGAGAAAATGGCGGAAGGCGTCAAGCGGATGAAAGCTGTTCTTAAATAATATAAACGGCAAAATATGCCGCTTTTTTCGTCCAAACTCAATACGGAGGAGATAAGTAAAATGGCACGATTTCCGCTGGAATGGAACATGATCCTGGGTTCGCGTAGGTATAACACCTTTGGCTGGGTTCGCAAATACAAAGATGGTTCACCGAAGTTTCACAAAGGTTGGGACCTAGTCTCGCCGATGGGAACGCCGATATATCCGGTCGCGACCGGAAAGGTCGTAAACGTCCAGACAAGTGACGTTGGCGACTACGGCAAGACGATAAATCTTGAGTTTGAAGAGAGCGGAAAGAAGTTTTACGCCTTCTATGCTCATTTATCGGCCGTGAACGTTTCGGTCGGCGAGGTGATCACAACGACAAATATGCACATCGGTGCGGTGGGCGATACTGGGAACGCCAAGGGCATCGCAGCGAAAAGCGTTCATCTGCATTTCGAATTTCGCAATAAGCAATACGGCGGAAATGGGACGAGCGACCGTATCGATCCAGTTGAATTGCTAGGTTCACCTCCCTACGATGGGCTATATTATATCGAGGACGAATGATCCGAATAACGGACATTTGAAGACGATTTTGCCGTGCCGCTACCGAAGTGAGAGTATGTTGATCTGGGGCATTTCTTATGGGAAAACGATACAGAGTAGGCATACTTGGAGCGACCGGAACGGTCGGCCAGCGTTTTGTGCAACTGCTGCAGGATCATCCGCAGTTTGAGATAACGGCGCTTGCGGCCTCGGACCGTTCAACGGGGAAGACCTATGCCGAGGCGTGTGCTTGGAAACTAAACGGTTCTATCCCTGAAAATGTACGCGAACTTGTAGTGACGCCTATCGAGCCGCCGCTTGATTGCGAGGTGGTTTTTTCGAGCCTGCCATCCGGCGTCGCTCGTGAGACCGAAGAAGCATTTGCGCGTGCAGGATATCCTGTGATCAGCAATTCGTCCGTTTATAGAATGGATGAAGACGTTCCGCTTCTGATCCCGGAGATCAATGCCGATCATCTTGGGCTCATCGAAACTCAGCAGAAAAAACGTGGATTCGGAAAGGGATTTATTGTTACGAATCCGAATTGTGCGGTCGCAAGTTTTACCGGACCGCTTGCGGCTTTGCATAGGCGATTCGGCGTCGAAGCAGTTGCCGTAACAACGCTCCAAGCAATTTCGGGTGCCGGTTATCCGGGTGTGTCCGCGATGGATATTGCAGACAACGTGCTTCCGTACATCGCTGGCGAAGAACCGAAGGTCGAGACCGAAGCACAGAAGATCTTGGGAACCTTTCGCGATGGTTCAATAGAAAAAGCTGATTTTACCGTCTCGGCACAATGCTTTCGCGTTGCTGTGCTGGACGGGCACACGGCGTCGGTTCGTGTTGATCTTAAAAAAAGTGCGACATTTGAAGACGTTATCGAAGCGATGAAGACATTTCCATCGCTTGATCTGCGTTCATCGCCGTCTCAGTTTATCGAGGTGCTCGATGAGCCTTCGCGTCCGCAGCCGCGGCTTGATCGCGACAACGGCAACGGAATGTCGATAACGGTCGGCCGCATTTTTCCTGACAATGTTTTCGATTATCGGTTTGTCGCACTAAGCCACAATACCGTTCGCGGCGCTGCCGGATCGACTATCCTAAATGCCGAATTGTTAGCACAGAAGAATCTAATCTAGCCTATGCATCCACCTTCGGAGTCCGAAAGATCTTTTTCCCATCGCGTCCTAATCGTGATCGGGTTGGTCGGGTTGATCGGTCTGCTTGCGGTAACGATCTATTTCACGATCGATGTACTATTGCTGATCTTTTCGGCGGCATTACTTGCGATATTTCTTCGTGGGCTGGCGACGCCGGTCGGGAAATATCTAAAGCTTAACGATACATGGTCGGTGCTTTTGGTTTCGCTAATTTTGGTCGCGTTACTAGCCGGTGGTATCACTTTGCTTGCGCCAAGTGTTGCCGAACAAGCGAAACATCTCCGCACCGAATTACCAAGCTCTGCACAGCAGGCGGCCGCATTCATTGGCCAGTACAGTTGGGGCCAGGCGATAATCTCGCAGTTTCCAAACAGTCACGAGATCGTAAGTAACATCGATACCGGGTCAATTCTGTCCGGCGTCGGCGGATTCTTTTCGACGACCATTGGGGCGATCGGGAATTTTTTGATCGTGATCTTGCTGGCGATCTACTTTGCCAGCGAGCCACGGCTTTATTCTGACGGGCTTTCGAAACTCTTTCCAAGACCGCAAAGATCGAGAGCCCAAGAAGTTTTCGCGACGATCGGCGATACATTGAGCTGGTGGCTGATCGGAAAGGTTGGTTCAATGGTGGTCATCGGGATTTTGACCTGGATCGGGCTTTCGATCCTCGGTGTGCCGATGGCATTAACGCTGGGCCTTTTGGCCGGGTTGCTATCATTTATTCCGAACTTTGGCCCAATACTTTCGGCGGTTCCGGCGATATTGTTTGCTTTTATCGAAAGCCCGATCAGCGCTCTATATGTGCTCATCTTATACATCGGCGTCCAAGTGATCGAGGGGAATGTGGTGACGCCGTATATTGAACGCCGCACCGTTGAACTTCCGCCGGCTCTAACGATCGTCGCACAGCTCGGGTTAGCCGTAACGATCGGCGGACTAGGGCTGGTTCTTGCAACGCCGTTACTGGCAGTGATCGTTGTGGTCGTTCAAATGGTATATGTTGAAGATATTCTAGGCGATCGTGAGGAAAAGATCGGTGCCGAAACTCTTGCTAAGACCGAAGTGCTAATCGACATTTAGATATCAGAGTTCGCGATATTGTTCCCAAATCTCTTCAAGAAATAATCCCTGGACGGTTTCGACCGTTTCCATCGAAGTCGCAAGGCATTCCTGATAAGTATTTAGGATAGCAATGGTCGTTTCGCGTTTTGCCATATCGACCGGATCGCGGCGGGTGATAAGCGCCCGTTGCCGGGCGGCTGCGACCCGGAAAGCCTGTGACCCAAACGATTTATAGACGCCGACTGAATTTGCAAGGTGCGGATGAATCTCTTCCGCCCGATTGAACCGTACGCGTTTTGCCGACGATGCAACATGAACAGCGGCCGAGCAGAGTGCATCGCGGAGCCCATTCTCTTCGGCACGTGAATCTGCGATATTGAACTTAGAATCGATGCCGTCTGTTCTGCCAAACAGGTTATCGACGGTCACGAGCAGATCATCGTCAGCGTCGACGTAGTCCTGGACCTTCCGCGTCATATGGAGAAGCTGTCCGGGAGCACAATGGGCCGCTTGATGGCCGCCGGTTGAGCTGAAATATTGGCTTTTCGCTTCGCCAACAGTGATCTTTTGATCGATAAGGCCGTATTTCGACATGAAGAATACGTGAACAAGTATCTCTTTGACTGCGCTTTGCCGGTTTATTTCATGCGTTTTCGCGATCTCTTCCTCTGCGCCGGTTATCGGCTCAAGTTTTATCAATCGCGAAAGACGCGACCGCGACCCCATTTCACTTGTTCTTTGCGCCATCAAATACTCCAAACGATCTACAAGATGTCAGATTAACATTCAGACGTTTGAAGCGACAACGGTTTGCGATTATCTTTAGATTTTGCAATATGATCGAACGTTACACATTGCCGGAAATGGGCGCCATTTGGTCCCAGCAGAATAAGTTTCAAAAATGGCTTGATGTCGAGATCGCCGTTTGCGAGGTCCATGCCGAGGACGGAACGATTCCCGCGGACGCGGTCGAAGAGATCAAAGCCAAGGCCGCATTCACGTCTGAGCGGATCAGTGAGATCGAAAAAACCACCGATCATGACGTCATCGCGTTTACGACGAACTTGGCGGAAAACATCGGGCCTTCATCGAGATTTGTGCATTACGGTCTAACGTCGAGCGACGTTGTCGATACGGCGAATGCGTTGTTGTTGAAGGAATCGTGCGATATTTTACTCGCGAAGATCGATGCAATGCTGCCGGTTCTGAAACGTCGCGCATTCGAGTTCAAAGACACGCCGCAGATCGGTAGAACGCACGGAATTCACGCCGAGCCCACATCGTTCGGGTTGGTTTGGGCATTGTGGTATTCCGAAATGAAGCGAAACCGTGAACGGCTGCTTCATGCAAAGGATGCCGTTTCAGTTGGCAAAATTAGTGGTGCGGTCGGTGCGTTTGCTCATCTTGCTCCGGATGTAGAGGAACGCGTTTGCGCAAAATTGGGTCTGAAAGCGGCGGATGTTTCGACGCAGGTGATTCAGCGTGACCGCTATGCCGAATATTTATGTACGCTGGCAATAATTTCATCGACACTAGAAAAGATCGCACTGCAAGTCAGGCATTGGCAGCGGACGGAAGTTCGTGAAGCTCAGGAGTTCTTCAAGGCCGGGCAGAAAGGCTCTTCGGCGATGCCGCACAAGCGGAATCCGATCTTATCGGAACGCATTTGCGGAATGGCGAGGACCGTGCGGGCTAATTCGATCGTAGGATTGGAAAACGTCGCTCTTTGGCACGAACGTGATATTTCTCACTCTTCGGCGGAGCGGATCGTGTTGCCTGATTCGTCTGCGACTCTAGATTATATACTGGCGAAGGCGACATCGCTGCTCGATACGCTTGTTGTTTATCCGGAGAACATGCTCAAGAATCTGAACCTGACGCGCGGTTTGATTTTCAGCGGCCAACTAATGCTCGCACTCACCCAAAAAGGCGTCTCACGCGAGGACGCATACGCATATACCCAACGAAATGCGATGAAAGTTTGGGATGAAGGCGGAGATTACAACTACCTTGTAACGAACGACGCGGACATTTCTTCATATCTCACGAAAGAAGAAATTGCCCGCGTCTTTGATTTGAAACACTATCTGCGCACTGTAGATAAAGTTTTTGCGAGAGTTTTTGACTAATTTAAACCCATTTTTCGGCCATATTGCCAACGAAGGGAAGTTTAGTCATTTCGCCACCATATGCTTTTATCGCGCCATAGATCAGGCCGCCGATCCACGGCAGCCAGGCGACAAAAATAAGTAGGCCGAATAGACCCCAAACCAGACCGCCAAGTGTACCATTTATCATTGAGGCAACCACTGCAATTATTGCCAGAAGAATAAACACCACGGTCAGGAGGATCCAGTATCCGACTGAGAAAAGCACAGACTGAAGCGCGTGAAAACGTACAAATTTATTTTCTTTTTCAATGAAGATGAGCACGAGTGCTACGATTCCAACCGGATAACCAATTAAGGCCGTAACGTTACCATCCATGCCGATGGCAGATTTTTGATTTTGCATTTTTTTGAATTCTCTCCTGTAACAAGGGGTTTGTGAAATATCAGAGATTGCTGAGAAAAAACTTACCGTGAAAGTTAACATAGGACGTTGATTAAAACAACGTTTTGCGTAACAATCTACAATTTATTTCGGGAGCCATTAATGAAAGCAAGAGTTTATGTATCGCTCAAGTTGGGTGTTTTAGATCCGCAAGGCAAAGCAATTCATCATTCCGTTGAAATGCTAGGAACGAAAGGCATTGTCGATATCAGACAGGGGAAATATTTTGAGGTGGAGATCGATCCAACTGTTTCGGAAGCAGATGCACGAGAAATGATCGAAAAGGTCGCAAAAGATGTGCTTGCGAATCCGGTGATCGAGGATTACCGCGTGGAGATCGAAGCGTAATGAAATTTGGAGTTGTTGTTTTTCCGGGTTCTAATTGCGATCACGATGCTTATCACGTGATCTCAAAACATGTCGGTCAACCGGTCGATTTTATTTGGCATAAACAGACGGATCTTTCGAGCTATGATGCTTTGTTGATACCCGGCGGGTTTTCGTACGGAGATTATCTTCGTGCTGGTGCCCTTGCTCGGTTCTCGCCGGTTATGGATTCTGTTAAAGAGTTCGCCGCGAAGGGCAAATTCGTCTTTGGCATCTGCAATGGATTCCAGATACTTTGCGAAGCAGGTTTGCTTCCCGGTGCTCTGATGCGAAATGCTGGACTCGATTTCGTTTGCCGACACGTAAACATAAGGGTCGAGAATCAACGTACGCCGTACACAACGGAATTGGAAACGGGAACCGTTCTTTCGATCCCTGTCGCTCATGCAGACGGGAATTATGCTTGCGATGACGCGACGTTCAATTCACTCGAGGAAAATGGACAGATCGTGTTTCGCTATTGTGAAACAGATGGCGAGATAACAGAAGAATCGAACCCAAACGGAGCTCGGGCGAATATCGCCGGCATATGCAATCTGGATGGAAATGTATTGGGAATGATGCCGCATCCAGAGCGGGCTTGCGAGGAGCTACTTGGATCAAATGACGGCCGCGATATTTTCAGGTCGCTGACCAAAGCGATCGCGGCGGTTTATTAAATTTATTTATAAAAGGAGAGGCCCGGTGAAAATTCATCGGGCTTTTCTATTTTGATTAAACTTAGAACGGTTACATGGCGTCCGGCCCGTAAACATTTATATTCACACCGCCGTTGGTCGTGATCACCTTGATCGGTGCTCCCCCTCCGTTCAACGGTGCGTTAACACGAACCGCTTTCCATTTCTCGGTGCGATCGACAGCCAGCGAAGGAAATTCGGTTTTGTAACCACCATTGACCGTACCGGTCTCCACGTTCGCTGCGTAGCCTTCGGGAAGATTGAGATTCACGCCGCCGTTAGTTGTTACAACGTCGAGCCCCGAACCTTTCCAACTCGTACCGGTCAACTTTACGTTCAGTCCGCCATTTGTCGTTCGGCCCCGAACATTACCTGAAACATCTTTGAGACTGATGCCGCCGTTTACAGTATCGAATTCAATGTCGCCATCGACACCATAAATAGATATGCCGCCGTTCTTCGCCGTCAATCTTGCGTTGTAATTTCGCGGAACCGTTACATGAAAAGATACGCCCCAGTTTGAATCGTCCGAGGTGTTCGCAGCCTTGATCGAGCCTGTCGTGCTGATCGTAATATTTCTAGCGATTACCTTTGCGGCTTCGTCGGTTGCGGCCCACGTGTTGACGCACGCTTTGACGGTTACTTCTGAAACGTCAGCACCTTTGAGCGAAACACCGCCATTTTTGCCACCGTCGATCTCTATTCGACCCGATGCCGGGAGTTTGAACTCACGGACTTCGTTAAATCCGACTCGGCCGTTATAATAGTTGTTCCAATTTGTACAAAAGTCCTTGGATCTTTCAGTCTTTTCCTGGGCGAATGAATCAAGCGGTAGTCCGATGTAAAACGAAAGAAGTGCTGCGAAGATGAAAAAAGTACGTATGATGCTATTACGCATTGGTGTCTGATCCTCCAAAATGATTTAGTTTGAAAATCGCTTTTCTAGAGTTCAAACACCGCAATATCAATTTTTGTGACAGCTATATCTGCGGAATTACCAAACGATCTCGATCAGATATTCGCCCGCACCGCCTTTATCGTCGCTAATTTCCACGATCGCTGTGAATTCGTTTGCGGAGTTGGGTTGCTGCACAACAGATACCTTTGTCCCACGCCCGTCGATTTTAATGGCACGAACGGCAGCTTCGGCAGTCGGTAGCGGCGCCGTAAAACTGAAAGCTCCGGGCGTAGCGGCTTGGCCCGCAATCGTCCGCTCTTCCGCTGACATACCCTTAATAACAAGTTGAACCTTGTTGTCGACCATTCCGTTCCAATAAACCTTGCCGGAATTCTGAGCCTTGGCTTCAACGATAAAACAAAAGACAAAGATCGTGATCAATGGGAGATGAATTGAGAGCTTTTTCATTTGGTTACCTCCAGTTGAAATTGACTATGCATGAGCTTCGGTCCTGATCGTAAGACCTTCGCGTGAAAGGTTCCAATTCAAGACCTCGCAGCCTTCCTCACTCGAAAGAGCCGCTTCAACATCCTGTTTTCGTCCATTTTCACAATAAAATGCGATACAGCCGCCGCCGCCGGCACCGCAGATCTTCGCGGCTATCGCACCGTTCGCGAGTGCCGTTTCAATAAGCAGATCCATTTGCGGCGTCGCAATGTTGGGCGAAAGCCGCTTTCGCTCGGGTTGGGCCCCGCTGAGAATAGTGCCGACGTCGTCCCAACGAGCTTCGAGAAGAGCGGACCGGACCGCAATAGACGTATCGCGAATACCGTCGAAGATCTCAAACAATTCGAGATCACCATCGATGTGTCGTTTTGTAAGTTCCCAGTTATTTGTGCCCGAATTTCGCGGCTCACCGGTGTAGCAAACGGCGATGCGGCGATGAAGCACTTCCTCGTCGATCGCAAGTGCTTCGCGCTGCATTCCGTCAGGCCCAAAATGAATACAGGAAACCCCGCCGAATTGAGCAGAGTAATAATCCTGAAAACCTGTCGGTACTTTGATCACCTGACATTCAACATTCGCAGCGATCGGGATAAAGCGATCCGCCGAATAACGGTTGCCAACGAGTGCATTCAGTGCCCCGATACAAGCGATATTTAAGGTTGATGACCCCGCAAGCCCCGCACCGGCTGGGGCTTCCGATTCCGTGATCATATTGAAACCCGTTTCGGGTCGGAAAAAGTAGATCAGTTTCGCAAGCAATTCGAGACGCGGCTCATCTTTCAGACTGTTTATCGAATCGACGGAAATCTCAAACTTTTCGCCACGGTCGATAGAGGCGATCGAGATAATGCGATCGTCGCGGGTTTCGATCCGGCATTTCGCCATCAGATCGATCGCAAAGTTTACCGTCGAAGCCCCCTCATGGAAGAGAAAAAGAGGCGGAATATCAATTGTTCCCCCGGCCAGATCGACACGTGTCGGCGCTGATGATTCGATGATCACTAAATATTTATCCTCTGGTGAATTGCGTAAATTAAGTTCTGTTGGATGACAGCGGTAATATTAGCTCAAACCTTAGTGATTTTCATATCTACGGCATCATTTTTTTGCAACTTTGGCGGACTCTTCGGTTTCATCGGTTTTCTCTTCGGGCTCGTCGCGTTGTTCGCGCGTTAGGTGAAGTCGTTCTGTTAGGTCGTGGAGTTTTTCCTGAGCGACTTCTTCAACCGCGTGGAATGTTTCTTCGATTTTGTGGATAGTTTTAGGGTTTGCTTCTTCCACTTTCTCGGAAAGCCAGAATCTCTCGACCGCGTAAATTACCACGATGGCAAAAAGGATGAGGAAAAAGAGAGCGATACCGATCTGCTGGAAATCGCCGATTATAGATGTGATCGCACCGCTAAAGAAATAACCTGTTCCGGCTAGCAGCAGAACCCAAAGCGAACAACTGATCGTGTCCAAGAGCAGAAAACGCAAGAATGGCATTTTGCCGATGCCGTAAAAAACGCACATTGCCGCCCGAATACCGTAAATGTATTTAGAGATAATGATCGCAAACCCGCCGAATTTTGCTATCAGACGTTCAACACGCGGCTGAGCCATTTGATAGAAACGATAGTGTTTCGCCTTTTCGTGGAAGATCCGCCCGACTGCGTAACCGAAACAGTCGCCCACCACGCCTCCCAAAGTTCCAAAAAGAAACACCTTCAAAAAACCGTACGAACCGAAATAGCCGGCATGTGCCATGGTTCCAGAGATCAAAAGTGTAATGTCGCCCTCGACAGTGCAAAGCGCAAATACGGCGTAAATGCCATAGGTCGCGATGATCTGCTCGAGTTCGTTCATGATTATTAGGAAATGGCCTGCGGACTTCTACAAAGAGTAGCCCTAAGCGTTCGGCATAGTCAAACAAATGGCTGGTAGGCGGGCCTTGTCGATGGATTGACAGAGCCAGTTGGCGTTAATACAATCGCGCACGACAGAAATAAAATTATGAGTGGTTTTAAGGATTGGAGCAACGGTTCGGTCGGATTGGAATTGACCCACGATTCAGTCGTTGCTGCGTGCGTTGATAAAAGCGAGAAGGTTATCGGCACCACTGTTTTCACCGGTTTGAAGGATGCGAGTGCATTTGATCGTTTAACGGCGGCGATTTCGGCAATCGTGTCGTCTGCTCCTGAAACAAAAACGATTGGAGTAGCGCTTCCAGGCCTGATCAATCGTGCTGAAGGATTGATCGCTCATTCAACGGTGATTGACTTTGATAGGGCAGATAGTTTGACCGACGCGCTTTTCGAACAAACGGGTGTTCGGGTTGCACTTGAGAACGATGCGAATGCGGCGGCGATCGCGGAAATGCGTATCGGGGCCGGCCGCGGCGCGGAGAATATGTTCTATGCGACGCTTGGCGAAGGAATCGGTGGAGCAATCGTGGTAAACCGTCAGATCTGGCGAGGCGATTCGGGTTACGCGGGTGAATTCGGTAACATTTCGGTCAATTCAGAAGGCATGAGGCTCGAGGAGATCGCGTCTGCTCGAAGTGTAGTTCGGCGAACCAGAAGCCGGTTCCGCCAGGACGGTACCTCATCACTTTCGAAGTTGAAAGAGAATGAGATCACCATTGAGGCAATAGTTAAGGCAGCAGTGAAGGAAGACGATTTCGCGATGATGATGCTGGAACGGACGGGAACCTACGTCGGAACTGCTCTCGCGACCGTTATTAATCTACTAAACATTCAAAGAATCGTAATCGGCGGAAGCGTAATGCAAGCGGGCGATACTGTGCTCGATTCGATCCGTAGACGTGCGGGTGAACTGGCGTATGGACCAGCGTTTGAGAACACGACATTCGCGATCGGCCAACTTGGCCGCGAAGCAGCGGCGACAGGGGCGGCAATGGCGCTACTCGGCAACGGTGAGGACGGCAAGTAGACCAAGGCTCACCGAATTAGTGTAATTAGTGTTTTATTTGCTAGATGAGCGAATCTAATTTTGATCTGCATTGAAATTAGAAGGCTTTATCGTTAGTTTCCTATTTGAGGCGTTTGCGGAATTTACGAGATTTAGTAGAATTGCAACCAGTTTTACGTTACGCATTTCTCTTATAAAACATAAATCTGGTTTGTTCCGCTCCGAGTTTTTTGATCTTCGGTAACGGGATTGCTTTAACCGCAGCATTTGTTGGCAGCGGGAGAATTTAGAAAATGGCACAATTTTTCCCTAAGAGCGCAAACAACATCGCCAGGATCAGTATGATCTCGGGTGTTATCCTGGCTGGAACGGCGTTCTTTGTTTATACGCAGGTGGCTCGTTCGTCGTATTTGACCGGCCGATATGTTGAAAAACAGCAACCGGTTCAGTTTAGCCATAAGCACCACGTCGGGGACGACGGTATCGATTGCCGCTATTGCCATACGTCGGTGGAAACGACAGCTTCAGCCGGAATGCCGCCAACCCAGACATGTATGAACTGCCACAGTCAGATCTGGGCGGACAGTCCGTATCTTGAACCGGTTCGGGCAAGCTACCGCGACAACAAGCCGATCGAATGGGAACGGGTTCACGATCTTCCCGAATATACTTATTTTAACCACAGTATTCACGTTGCTAAGGGCGTCGGCTGCTCGACCTGTCATGGCGAGATCGACAATATGGCCGCGGTTTATCAGGAAAACACGCTTCAGATGGAATGGTGTCTTGCATGCCATCGCGAACCGGAGAAATTCATTCGGCCGAAGAGCGAGATCTATAACATGCAGTGGCAGGACGGCGACATTTCCGCCGAAAAGAGGCTTCAGATGAAGCAGGATTACAGGATACGAAGCAAAGAAATGCTGACAAGCTGTTCAGTTTGTCACAGGTAAAACGAGGAATCACGAATACGATGCCGAGTCAGGATAGCAATCAAAATTTTGCGCAAATGCGCGACAAGATCCTTTCGCAGAGCGGTAAAGATTACTGGCGAAGCGTAGATGAATTTGTTGACGCACCCGAGTTCGAAGAATTCGTAAAGGGTGAATTCCCTCTGCAGGCCGAGAACTGGGACGATTCGCTTAGCCGCCGCAACTTTGTCAAAGTGATGGGCGCGTCGCTCGCTCTTGCGGGACTTTCGGGCTGTGTGATCCAGCCGCCCGAGAAAATTGTTCCCTACGTAAACCCGCCGGAAGATACGCTGCCGGGCAAGCCGATGTTTTACGCTACCGCGATGACACTTGGCGGTATTGCAACAGGTTTGCTTGCAAAATCTTTTGACGGCAGGCCGGTAAAGGTAGAAGGAAATCCGGAACATCCGGGAAGCCTTGGTGCTACGGATGCCCTAGCACAAGCTTCGCTTCTGGATATGTATGACCCAGATCGGTCGCAAGAAGTTAAGTTCCGGGGAACGTCGTCGAACTGGCAAAATTTCATGACTGCGATGCGGACCGAGATCGAATCCGCAAGGGCAGATGGCGGTGCCGGCGTAAGATTTTTGACGGAAACCGTTACGTCGCCTACGATGCAGGATCAGTTTCGACGGCTCGCGACCGAAATGCCGAATGCTCGTTGGTATCAGTACGAGCCAGTCAATAACGACAACGCGTTCGCCGGTGGTAAACTAGCTTTTGGATCGCCTATTCATACTGTTTATAAGTTTGATCAAGCTGAGCGTATTTTGTCGCTTGATGCCGATATCTTTTCCGGTTTCAACGTCCGTTACATGTCCGATTACGCGAAAGGCCGACAGTTGACCGACGACAAACGCGACATCAACCGGCTTTACGCGATCGAGACGACGACCACGCTGATGGGAGCGAAGGCAGACCATCGATTGGCTGTTAAACCGAGCCAAATGCCTGAAGTTGCCAAGGCGATCGCTGCGGCGTTGGGTGTGTCTGGAGCCGTTTCAACTTACAGTGAGAATGCAGCTTGGATCGCCGCCATGGCGAAAGATTTGCTTGCATTCAAAGGGCGTTCACTTGTCGTCGCGGGTGTCCATCAGCCGGCGGTAGTTCACGCGATCGCTCATGCGATGAATGCAACGCTTGAGAATGCAGGCAAGACGGTCGTTTATACGGAACCGCTTACCCCATCAGAGAAAACACAGGTCGAGCAATTACGTGAGTTGGTCGCTGATGTAGATGCGGGTAAGGTGAAATTGTTGGTGATCCTCGGCGGAAATCCTGCATACAATACGCCCTCCGATCTCCGTTTGAACTTACAGCGATTTGAAGGAAAGGTGCCTACACGTGTGCATCTCGGCCTTCATTTCGATGAAACGGCTGAGATATGCCAGTGGCACGTTCCTGGAAAGCATTATCTTGAGACTTGGGGCGACGCACGTGCCTACGACGGCACTGTTTCGTTGGTCCAACCATTGGTCGAACCGCTTTACGCAGGGAAGAGCCCGACCGAAGTTCTTCAGCTTTTCTTCGGCGAAAATTTCGATAAGAAAGATTACGACATCGTCAGGGAATACTGGCAGTCACAGAATCTGGCTTCGGCGGCTGCACCTGGTGCGGGGGCGAGACCTCCGGTTGAGGGAAATGTAGCAGCTCCTGTTGCCGATGTGACACCGGTCGCTTCACCGACCCCAACTTCGGTGGCAACGTCTGCATCAACAACTGCTGCGGCACCAGCTCCGAAAACTTTTGAAGACAATTGGCGAAAAGCGGTCCACGATGGTGTGATTGCCAATTCCGCACTGGCCCCTAAAACTGTCGCCGCAAACACAGCTTTCCTTTCGCAGCCTGCCACCGCACCTTCGGGAAGCGGCCCGATCGAGTTTGCGGTGATGCCGCATTCGACAATTTACGATGGCCGTTTCACCAACAACGGATGGCTCCAAGAATTACCGACCCCTATCAACAAGATCACTTGGGAGAACGTGGCTCTGGTAAGTCCAGCGACCGCAGCCAAACTTGGTCTCAACCGTGGGAACGATCCTGAAGAGATCTCGGGCGGCGAACGCGGAACTGCATTCGTCAACACCCGCGGCAGCAATATGTCCGCCGACCTCGTGACCGTCACGATGAATGGTGGAACCATCTCGAAAGGCGTTCCTGTTTGGATATCGCCCGGTCAGCCGGATGACGTGATCACCTTAACGATGGGATACGGTCGTTCGGAACTTGCCGGCCGAATTGGGAAGGACCTCGGCTACAACGCTTTTGATGTGGTTCGATCGGACGCAATGACGTTTGGATTTGGCACGATCGACAAAACAGGTGAATCGACCGAGATCGCAACTACGCAAATCCATTTCAGCCTTGAAGGCCGCGATCTGCTTCGTGTTTTCGAGGTCGAAGAGTGGAAGAAAGATCCGGAGATGGGTCGGCAGAAAGAAGAGTATTCGCTCTCGATGTATCCGACTGAGGTTTACCAAAAGCAATATTCAGAGAATCACAAATGGGGAATGTCGATCGACCTGAACGCCTGCGTTGGCTGTAATGCCTGCGTTTTGGCATGTCAGTCAGAAAACAACATTCCGGTCGTTGGTAAGGAACAGGTCGAACGAAGCCGCGAAATGCATTGGCTGCGTGTCGATACTTATTACTCCGGCGAGGACATTAACAATCCGGGCGGAATTGCCTTTCAGCCGATAGTTTGTCAGCAATGCGAACTCGCTCCGTGCGAAGTAGTCTGCCCCGTTACGGCGACGGTCCACAATCCGGAAGGCTTGAACGACATGGTTTACAACCGGTGCGTTGGAACCAGATATTGCTCGAACAACTGTCCTTACAAGGTGCGTAGGTTCAACTTCCTGCTTTATCAAGATTGGGACACGCCGCAGTACAAGCTGATGCGAAACCCTGAAGTTTCGATCCGAAGCCGCGGCGTGATGGAGAAATGCACGTTCTGCACGCAGCGTATTTCGGCAGCACGTATCGAAGCTCAGAAAGATGGACGGCGTGTTCGTGACGGCGAGGTCGTAACGGCATGTCAATCAGCATGTCCGACCGGGGCGATCATCTTTGGCGATATGAACGATCCGCTCAGCAAGATCACGGAGGCCAAGAAAGATAAGCGTAACTATAATCTTCTCAATGAATTGAACACTCAACCGAGAACGACTTATATGTCGGCATTGAAGAATATGAACCCGGAAATGCCCGAGTATAAGCCGCTCAAAAAGCCGAAATCATATCCCGCCGAGCATAAGGGCGAAAAAGCTGGCGAAAAAGCGGGAGGCGACGGCCATTAGTTGAGAACGGCCGGTTTTGTTGAAGCGAGACCGGGTCTTTGACCAACGGCTCTGCAAAAATATGTCGGAACTAAAAGACATTCAAAAGCGCATCTACCCGCCGATGGTGGAGGGTGAACACACATTTGGCACGGTTTCCGACAAAATTGGTGACCTGACGCTGAAGAAAAAGACCCCGTGGCATTGGTTCATTGGGTTTGCCATCTCGTTCATGGTCGCCCAGCTTCTGCTTTTTTCGGTCGTGACTTTGCTCGCAAAAGGTATCGGGGTCTGGGGAAACAACCAGCCGGTTGGTTGGGCTTTCGACATTATTAACTTCGTTTGGTGGATCGGTATCGGCCACGCCGGAACGCTGATCTCAGCCATTTTGCTGCTTTTGAATCAGAAGTGGCGCACCTCGATCAACCGTTTTGCTGAGGCGATGACGCTTTTTGCCGTTGCCTGCGCGGCGATGTTCCCGCTGCTTCATACAGGCCGGCCGTGGCTCGCGGCATATTGGCTGTTCCCATACCCGAACACGATGGGGATCTGGCCGCAGTTCCGCTCGCCCCTTATCTGGGACGTTTTCGCCGTTTCGACCTATGCTTCGATATCGCTTCTTTTTTGGTACGTTGGCTTGATACCTGATTTTGCAACGCTGCGAGATCGTGCCAAAAACAAGTTCTTCAAGTTTGCCTACGGTATTTTGTCATGGGGCTGGCGCGGTTCGGCAAGGCATTGGCATCGCTATGAGATTGCGTACTTGCTGCTTGCCGGGCTTTCGACGCCACTTGTTCTGTCGGTCCACTCGATCGTTTCGTTCGATTTCGCCGTGTCGCAGTTGCCCGGCTGGCACGCCACGATATTTCCGCCGTATTTCGTAGCCGGTGCCATTTTTGCCGGTTTCGCGATGGTTTTGATCCTCTGTATACCGCTGCGTATTTGGTACAACATGAAGGATTTCATCACCGACACCCATCTTGTTTATATGGGCAAGATAATGTTGGCGACCGGAATGATCGTGGTTTACGGCTATGCGATGGAACTCTATTTCTCTTGGTACAGCGCTAGCGATTTTGAATGGTTCATGATGAAGAACCGAATCTGGAATGGGCCGTATTGGTGGTCTTACTGGCTCCTAATTTTATGCAACGGCGGCTCTATTCAGCTTCTTTGGTTCAAGCGATTTCGTGAAAGTGCTTTCTGGCTATTCATGATCTCCCTTGTTGTAAGCGTTGGAATGTGGCTTGAGCGGTTTGTGATCATCGTGACGAGTTTGAACAGAGACTTTCTGCCGTCGTCATGGGCGATGTATTCGCCGACGATAATCGATCTATCAATGTTTGTGGGGACGATCGGATTTTTCTTTACGTTGTTGTTTCTGTTTGTCAGATTCCTACCGATCATCTCGATATTTGAAGTTCGGACTCTATTGCCGGATGCAAATGTTCATGGACATCAGCAGGATTTTGACGAGAGCGTTCTTGAGGTCGAATACACTTACGACAGGACCGATCCGCCAAATAAGGATGAAAGCGAAAAATGATCGGTAAGGGCCGATGCAAAATAACGGTCGGATATTAGGTATGGAAAAGAATTTACACGGATTGCTTGCTGAATTCGACACGGCCACAGAGCTAGTCGATGCGGCGACAAAAGTAAGGGAAGCCGGTTTCACAAAGACCGACGCGTTCTCACCGTTTCCACTCCACGAAATAGACGAGGCTCTTGGTATAAAACGATCGATCCTACCGGTACTGGTTTTATTCGGCGGGTTAACGGGGCTATGTCTTGGGATCGGGCTACAGGTTTTTGTCCATTACATTGATTATCCGTTGAACATTGGGGGCCGTCCATATCTTAGTTGGCCATCCTTTGTGCCCGTCACTTATGAATTGACGATCCTTCTCGCCGGTGTAACGGCTGTTTTCGGAATGCTTTTTCTGAATGGATTACCCCGGCCATACCATCCGGTTTTCAACGTACCGAGATTTTCACTGGCATCGAGGGAAAAGTTCTTCCTTCTGATTGAAACCGCTGACCCGAAATATGATGAGAATGAGACGAGGAATTTCATGGAAAGCCTTTCGCCGCAGGAGGTATTCGATGTCGATGAATAACAGCTGGGCGGACGTGAAAAGTGAAAAGGAAAAAGTTAAAAGTATGAGGATCTTGTTCGCCTTTTGCCTTTTTACTTTTGCCTTTACAACGGGTTGCGGTGTTCGGTTTGATATGCAAGATCAGCCTCGATACAAGACCTATAAGAAGAGTGAGTTTTTCAGCGACGGAAAGGTGATGCGGCATGCACCGGACGGAACTGTCGCACGAGGTTTTCTAAAGGCGGACAAAGCTTTTCACACAGGCAAGATCGATAATCCGGATCCTAACGCACAGGCTACTTCGACGACAAATGATGCCGGAAACACGATAGTGACAAGCTTTCCCAACGCGATCGACGAGTTTCCTATATCTGTCGATAAAAGCGTGATCAAGCGTGGTGAAGAGCGTTACAACATATATTGTATCGTCTGCCATGGTCCGGTCGGTGCGGGTGACGGAATGATCGTCCGCCGCGGTTTCTCGCCCCCGCCAACATATCACGACGATAGACTAAGAAACGCTCCGGTTGGACATTTTTTTGACGTGATCACAAATGGTTGGGGCAAAATGAACGGATACGCGGCATCGATCCCGGCGGCCGACCGTTGGGCGATCATTGCTTACATTCGTGCATTGCAGCTCAGCCAGAATCCGGAAGAAGCATTAAAGATGAATTCAAATTCGAACACGAGTTCGCCGGCGCCAGCTCCGGTTCCTTCGGCTAGTTCCAATACGTCCGGAGGTGCCCATTAATGGCTGAAGCTAACCAATATCAGTCGCCAGCGGAATTCACCCGTCTCCGCACGACATTTTTGGGATTAGGCGGAATTGCACTTCTTGCCTGGATAGTCGGTGCGTATATGAACCCGGAACAAGGGCTTCGCTCTTGGCTTCTCGGATTTGTTTACTGGGGCGGAATTAGCATCGGAAGCATCGGCGTGTTGATGCTTCAGTATTTGACGGGCGGTGCATGGGGAGTTGTGATCCGCCGAGTGCTTGAATCCTCGGCTCGAACGCTTGTTGTTATCGCGGTCGCATTCATTCCCTTGGCGGTGTTCGTTACGCTTGTGTATGAATGGACCCATCTTCCGGCTGACGACTTTACCCAGATCCAGCGCGGCGCTTTTCAAACGCCGCTATGGTGGATAGTGCGATCGGTGGCATATTTTGCGGTGTTTGGATCGATCACCTATCTGTTGACAACCTGGTCGGCGAAGCAAGATAGGTCGGCCGATCACGAAGAGGCCGCGATGTGGCTCGGGCGTTCGACAGCGTTCTCGGGACCGGCGATCATCTTTTTTGTTTTGGCTCTGACCTTCGCAGCGGTCGATTGGGTAATGAGTCTCGACCCGCATTGGTTTTCGACAATGTACGGCCTTTTGTTCCTTATCGGTTGGGCCCTTTCTACGATGTGTTTTACGGTGATCGTGCTTCATTTCGCGTCGCAATATTCGCCGATGAATCGCGTCTTGGGCAAGCGCCATTTTCATGATATAGGCAAGCTAATGCTGGCTTTTGTGATGGTTTGGACATACTTCAATTTTTCCCAATACCTGATCATTTGGTCCGGAAACATTCCGGAGGAAACGACGTGGTATCTAACGCGAATTTCGAACGGCTGGCAGTGGGTCGGTTGGGCGTTGCTAATATTCCATTTCGCGTTTCCGTTTTTGATCTTGCTACAACAAGATTTTAAGCGGCACACGAGCAGACTTGCTTGGCTCGCGGGCTTTATCTTGCTCATGCGTGCGATCGATATGTTCTATCTTATAAGCCCAAATCCGCGAATTTCAGAACACGGCGGAACGCTTCCTCTGGTCGCGAGTTTTAGTTGGATGGACATTGTGGCACCGATCGCCATTGGCGGTATTTGGCTCTGGTATTTCTTTGGACAATTGGCAAAACGGCCGATCGTTCCGATCATGGATCCGTTCTTCGAAAAGGCGATCGAGCACGGACGCGGCCATTAACTTTGGACGATTTGAACTTGTTTTATGGCACACGCAAAACACGAAAATTCACCAACGGATCTTGATAAACCGTATGAAGAGAATGTGATCGGAATTAAGGGTATCGCGTATTTCGCGGTCGGCCTTTTTCTCCTGATCGTTGTCACGTTTGGACTAATGTATGCCTTGTGGGGAGTGCTCGAACAGGATGCGATCCAGACCAAATCGTCGACCAATCCATTGATGTTGAGCGATACTGAACGATTGCCGCCGGAACCTCGGCTACAAGGAGCGCCGGGTTTTGAGGTCCGCGGACCGGCAGGCAGAGTCAATCTCGAGCTTCGTGAACCACAGGCAGAATACAGGGAACTTAAGAAGATCTGGGCCGAACAGATAAAGAACGGACAGAAACATCCTGAAACGGGTATGACGATCACAATGCCGCTTGATGCTGCGATAGATAAAATGCTCGGTCAGACGATAAAGGCGAAATCGGGTGCGGATGTTGAAAAGGCGGTCATGGATTCAAGGACTTATTACACTGATTCGAGTTCAGGTCGTGTGCGGTCGGAACGGCGGCGTTAAATAGCGGTTGGTTTTATGAATTTTAGTATTATCAGAAATCTTGCGGTTTTGTTGGCGATCGTGGTTTTGTTCGCTACGGTCGCGGACACACCCGCGCAAAAGAACGAACACTATAGTTCGCCGCTTTATTCGCCCCGCAAGTACGATCCGAATGTGAGCACGGCAAACGGAATTCCCAAACCTTTGAAGAATGTCGGGATCGAGCAAAAGCTCGGGGCGAAGCTTCCTTTGGACACAGAGTTCAAAGACGAGAATGGACAAACGATCAAGCTCGGCGACTTATTTGGAAAAGGGCGGCCGGTGGTTCTCACTTTCGTTTATTTTGAGTGCCCGATGCTTTGCAATCAGGTCCTGAACGGTTTGACCGGTTCGCTTAAGGGCGTTTCGTTTGATGCGGGAAAAGATTTCGATGTGATCGCGGTTAGTTTTGATAGCCGAGAGAACGAAAAAGCCGACCTTGCGAAAAACAAAAAAGCTTCGTACATAGAGCGTTACGGGCGACCCGGAACTGAGGCAGGCTGGCATTTTTTAACCGGGAATCAAGTGGCAGTGGATGCAATTACCAAAGCCGCCGGATTTTCGTACGAATGGGATGACAAGTCCGGCCAGTTCGCACATTCGAGTGCGATAATGGTCGTTACGCCCGATGGTACTCTTTCTAGATATTTTTATGGGATCGATTATTCGCCAAAAGATCTAAAGTTCGGACTCATCGATTCTGCGGAGAACAAGGTCGGCAGCGTCACGGACCAGTTGCTTCTTTATTGTTATCACTACGACCCGTCGACGGGTAGATATGGCTTTGCGATCCTCAATGTTCTGCGAGGATTTGCGGTTCTTACCCTTTTTGGAATGGGAGCAATGGGTTTTGTCTTCTGGAGACGAAACAAAGGTAGAAAGAACGCAGCATCCGAAACCGAAAGGGCATTGTAAGTATAGAATATGCAAACGAATTCGTGGGTACCATTATTTCCCGAAGCAGCCTCGACATTTGCGTGGCAGGTAGATTATCTATATTTCTACCTGATCGTGATCAGTGTCGTGTTCACTATCCCGATCGTCGCTGCGATCTTTTATTTTATAGTCAGATTTAGAGAGAAAGAGAAGTTTGCGAGTGGGGCAGATATTCACGGTTCGCTCGCTCTGGAAATGGGTTGGTCGGTGGTGCCTTTTATCGTTTCGATGACGATCTTCCTCGGAGGAGCATACGTTTACTACAATCAGTACCGAATTCCGGTCGATGCAATGGAGGTCTTCGTTGTTGGGAAGCAATGGATGTGGAAGATCCAGCACGGTACAGGGCAACGGGAAATAAACGAACTTCATGTACCGGTCGGAAAGAAGGTCAAATTGACGATGACGACGGAAGACACGCTTCATGATTTTTCGATCCCGGCGTTTCGAACCAAAGCAGATGTCGTTCCCGGCCGTTATACATATCTCTGGTTCGAAGCGACAAAGCCCGGTAAATACCACCTTTACTGCGCTGAGTATTGTGGACTAAACCATTCGGGAATGGGCGGCTACGTTTACGTAATGGAGCAGCGGGATTTTGATAACTGGCTTGCGGGAAGCGAATCCGGCCAGACCCCGGTTGAACAGGGTCGCGATCTTTTTGAGAACAAACTCGGCTGTGCATCGTGCCACGCGGGCGGACCGGCTCAACGCGGAGCAAAGCTGGAAGGTATATTCGGTAAAGAGGTGAAATTCGTCGGTGGGCAAACAGCTACTCGCGACGACGCTTACATTAGAAATTCAATCTTAAATCCGGGTGGACAGGTCGTCGAAGGTTTTCAGCCGATAATGCCGACCTTTAAGGGCCAGGTAACCGAAGAACAGCTTGTTTCACTGGTTTCATATATCAAATCATTAAGCGGTGTCACGGGGACGGCAGCCTCGATGTCTACAGCGCCTGCTACAAATTCTGCAACGACACCGCCACCTGCGGCAAACAATGCTCCGGCGAGCAACGCTGCAACGAGCAATACAAGGGGTGGTAAGTAAATATGCAAAACGCTGATGCCATGGCTCCGGGTATGCCCGTTGAGCCAAAAACAAATTACCTGACCAACGGCACCACGCTTAAATCTTGGCTTCTGACCAAGGACCATAAGCGTATCGCCATAATGTATTTGATTACCGTGTCGCTATTTTTCATGGCAGGCGGTATCTATGCTTCGTTCATAAGATTAGAACTGCTGACGCCGTCGACCGACCTTTTGCAGTCGGCGACATATAACCGTGTGTTTACACAGCACGGGATCTTGATGATCTTTTTCTTCCTGATCCCTTCGATACCGGCAATACTTGGTAACTTCTTATTGCCGATAATGATCGGCGCAAAAGACCTCGCACTTCCGCGGATCAATCTTCTTAGCCTTTATATTTATTGGATCGGCGGAGCTTTAACGGTATACGCGTTGTTGCAGGGCGGTGTGGACACCGGATGGACGTTTTACACACCGTATAGTACGACATTTTCGAACTCCTACGTGATGGCCGTCGGGCTCGGCATATTCATTAACGGATTTTCGTCGATCCTGACGGGTTTGAACTTCATCGTCACGATCCATACGATGCGTGCGCCGGGTATGACCTGGTTCCGAATGCCACTTTTTGTGTGGGCAAATTACGCGACCAGTTTGGTGATGATCCTCGGAACTCCGGTGATCGCAATTACGATCTTACTGCTTGCGATCGAGAGATTTGCAAAAGTCGGGATCTTCGATCCGGCGATCGGCGGCGATCCGATCTTGTTTCAGCATTTATTTTGGTTTTACTCGCATCCGGCCGTTTACATCATGATCTTGCCTGGAATGGGCGTGATCAGTGAATTGATCTCGAACTTCTCGCGCAAGAAGATCTTCGGTTATGAGTTCATTGCTTTTTCGTCGATCGCCATCGCGGTGTTTGGCTTTCTCGTCTGGGGACATCACATGTTCGTTAGCGGCCAGTCAGTTTACGCGGGTCTGGTGTTTTCGTTCCTTACGATGGTCGTAGCCGTGCCATCGGCGATCAAGATGTTCAATTGGACCGCAACGATGTACAAAGGATCGATCTCCTATGACACGCCGATGCTTTACGCGATCGGATTCATGGGATTGTTCCTGATTGGCGGTTTGACCGGACTTTTTCTCGGGGCGATGGGACTGACAGTTCACCTTACGGACACATATTTCGTCGTTGCTCATTTCCATTATGTAATGGTCGGCGGCCAGGTTATTGCTTATCTAGGCGGAATCCATTATTGGTGGCCGAAGATGACTGGTAAGATGTATTCCGAGTTTTGGGGCAAGGTCTCGGCAATGCTCGTATTCGTCGGCTTCAATCTTACTTTCTTTCCACAGTTTATACTCGGCTATCAGGGCATGCCCCGAAGGTATGCTGCATATCCGCCCGAATTTCAGGTGCTTAACATCTTCTCGACCGCCGGGGCTTCGGTGCTAGGTGTTGGCTTGATAATGCCCGTTATTTATCTTGGGCATTCACTTATCTACGGAAAGGCTGCCGGCGACAACCCGTGGATGCTTCCGGGACTTGAATGGCGTACGAGTTCTCCCCCACCAACCGAGAATTTCGAAGTTATGCCTGTCGTTACGTGGGAATCGTACAGTTTTGATGAGGATAGTGGACTTGATCTTGAAGAGGCGCGCCGCCGGGTTCCACCGTCGGTGGTTAGCTAGAAAATATTGATTATGTCGTCACATTCAGACACACACGGTCACGCACCCGGGCTGCAGCATCAGTTCGAGGACATGAAGCAGCAGGAAGAATCTGTATCTATCGGGATGTGGATGTTCTTGGTACAGGAAATAATGTTCTTCGGCGGACTCTTCACCGCATACCTGGTTTTCCGTTCGCGTTTTCCCCTCGCGTTCGCAGAGGCGAGCAATCACCTCGACGCGTTTTTTGGCGGGTTGAACACTCTTGTTCTGATCGTAAGTAGCCTCACAATGGCGCTCGCGGTTTATTACGCCCAGAAAGGAAACCGCAATTTGCAGGTGATAATGATCGTTTTGACGATGATCTTCGGCACGGTCTTTCTTGGGGTGAAGGTGGTTGAGTACACCGATAAATATAACAACGGTTTAGTACCGGTCACCGGTTGGAACAAAAAGACTCAGGACCCGACCCAGCCTGAGAAAGCGTCAACGTTTGTCATTCCGCTACTCGAGACTCGAGCCGAGGCGGCTGCGGCATACGACGGAAAGCCGAAACCAGCTAATCCTAACGGCGAGTTTCAGTGGAACTACGGTACTCATGTTGTCGATTACGGTCTAGCCAAGGAGAAAGAGACCGGAAAGCAATATTTAACGGATGCCGAGCGCTCGGGTTATTTCTCGAACGGCGTTTTCGATGCTAACAAGTATCGCGACAAGATCCGCATCTTCTATTACATATATTTCGTGATGACTGGGCTTCATGCTCTCCACATGATCGTCGGACTCGGACTTATGACCTGGCTAGGGATCATGGCATGGAGAAACACATTCAGTTCGGAATATTATGCGCCGGTCGAAATGTCCGGCCTTTACTGGCACTTTGTCGATATCGTTTGGATATTTTTGTTTCCCCTGCTTTACCTGTTGGGCAGGCATTTCCTACATTAATTTTGGAGCTTAGATGGCTGATATTCACGAACATCACGAACAACATGAACACATGAATATTCCGAAATATATCGGGATCTTCATGATATTGGTCGTCGGCACGATCTTGACTTACATCACGGCCCAATGGGATCTTGACGGCAATCTTTTTGCCGGAGCAAATACGCTGCTTGCTTTACTGATCGCATTTACGAAGATGACATTCGTTATGCTCTTCTTTATGCACGTTTACTGGAGTCCGAGGATGATCTGGCTGTCGGCGGTCGCGAGCTTCTTTTGGTTGGCAATAATGTTTGCGTACACGATGCAGGACTATTTCACTCGCGGTCTAGGGGTTTTCGGAGGCTAGGGAATTTTGTCATAATTTTTGACGCGGAAAGTGAGGCGAAATCGCCATGCTTTTCGCGTCTTTTGTTGGTTAGGCTAATGCTTTTTTGCGTGTTATAGTTTGGGGTTTAGTGCATATTTGTTAGTTATTTATTGCTTTTTATAAGGACAACAGGTTAGCTCGAACGGACATCAGATTGCGTGGATGCTCATTCATAAAAAACGATTGGTTAAGCAATTTTACATACTAGTTTTGGCGATCCTTTGTGGGGTTTCTTGCAATGTGGTGAAGTCCGAACAAAAGGCTCCGACGCTACTTGGAACCGTTGTCGCGACTCAGGACGAATTGATGGCCGAGGTCAATCGCTTTGCCCAGGTCGGATCGATGCGGGCAAAGATGAATCTGAAATTCGAGGATAATTCCTTTGCGCAATTTGGCAGCAAGGAAGTGTATCGTTCGGCTGACGGCGATGTGGTCGTGCAGCGGCCGGCGAGCATTTTTCTAAAGGTTCAGGTACCGGTTCTGAAAACCGACGTTGCGCAAATGACCTCCGACGGCGAGAAATTCCGTGTAGCGATCCTCCAATCCGGAAGTTGCTCGGATTGTAAAAAGTTCGTAATGGGAACTAATCAGGCTGATTATTCCTCGCTTCAAAAGGACCTCAAGACGGGCGAGACCGTGATCAAAGGGAAGGAGAAGCAGAATGTGAACGCGTTCGCCAATCTGCGCCCACAGCATTTTACCGACGCATTGTTGGTCCGGTCCACAACCGCTGAGAACCTTTACACCGTCAGCACAATATTCCAGGTTGAAGAAGACGAAAAAGAACCGACCAAATCACCTCTTCGGAAGGTCACTCGCGGCTATTATCTACTTGATGAATATGCGAAGAGCGATTCAGGTGGCTTGCTGATCGTACGACGATTTTGGTTCGATCGAAACGTTAAGATCCGGCTGGCGCGTCAACAGCTTTTTGATGCAAAGGGCGAGCTTGAATCGGATATAACTTATGGGATCGAAGGTAAGCTCACCGAAGCATCTGGTTATGATCGGCTTCCGCTGCAGATATTGGTTACGCGGCCGCAGGAAAAATATTCGATGAAACTGACATATCAGTCGCCGCAATCTGTAAAGATCGGTAGCAGTTATCCGGCCGAGGCGTTTGTGCTTGAAAATAGCTGGGATCTGGACGTTTTAGACCTGGATAAGAAACTAAGTGAGGTTTCGGCCCAGCAGATGCTGAACAAACCGACTGAAAAGCCGGTTCCGACCGGAGCGACAAAGTTCCAACAGCGTTGATGGAAAACATCTTACAAACTGAAGATCTCACAAAATCCTATAAGATCGGCAAACTGGAAGTCCCCGCTCTTCGCGGGGTTTCGCTTGATGTCGCGAAAGGCGAATTTGTCGCGATCATGGGGCCATCCGGCTGTGGGAAATCAACCTTGTTGCATTTGCTTGGTGGGCTACTTTCGCCTACGAGTGGGAAGATCGTGATCGACGGCGAAGACCTGTCTAAGGTTTCGGATGCAAAGCGGACGGATATTAGACGGCGAAAGATCGGTTTCGTTTTTCAGCGATTCAATCTGTTCCCGACCCTTTCGGCTGAAGGGAATTTGAAACTTGCTGAACGGATACATTCGGGTAACGGCGGCAGCGACGGCGCGAATCGCCGCGAGGTCTTGCGGCTTTTGAAACTTGAAGATAAGATGCACCATAAACCGCTTGAAATGTCGGGCGGCGAGCAACAAAGAGTGGCATTGGCGAGGGCCGTGATCAATAGCCCGGCGATCATCTTAGCGGACGAACCAACGGGGAATCTTGATACGGAGAATTCCCAGATCGTGCTGGATATGTTCCAGAAACTAAACCGTGAGTTTAACCAAACGATCATTATGATCACGCATAATCCTGAGGCTGCGGCAGCATGTTCGCGAACCGTGAGAATGCTTGATGGGCGAATAGTTGGGAATTAAATAGAACGAAAGCGATGGGCGTTTTGAGGCGATTAATACTTTGGGAATATAGCCGGGAAACCTCGATTTACGTTGTATTTTGCTTGATGATCGTAGCTTTTATCTTTCTTACGCCCAAGGCATGGTTCGAAAAGCGAGAAAGGACGGCGAACCAACAGCGTCCTACGGCCGTCCAAGAAAGGCAGAGTCCGAATCGATAGATCGCGGCAATGTGAGTTTTATGAACGAGTTTAGGAAAATTATTTTAATGTCCGTCGCCGGAGCATTTATATTTGCTTTCATGTCGGTACCCGCGGTAAACGCGCAGAATCCGCTTCGCGAGATACTTGGGCGAATGGATTCGCATTATAAGGCACTCAAATCGCTTAAATCCGATATTAGTCGAACTAAGTACGAATCGACCCTTAAGGACACCTCAATCGATTCAGGAAATTTAATAATGGAGCCGGGCAAGGGCACGGACTTCAAACTTCGTCTCAATTGGGTCAAACCGCGGGTCGAAACTCTTTCGATCGCTAACGGTAAATATCAGCTATATGTTCCGGATATCAAACGGGCCTATCGTGGTACAACAAAGTCGCAGAAGGTGAGCGATAGCGGCGGGGGCGTGATCAGCGTCCTGAATATGTCTGAAGCCGAGATGCGCGCGAAATATAACGTAAAGTATCACGGGCAGGTTACCCTTCAAGGCACCGAAGTTTGGCATATTCAGCTCGATCCGAAAACAAAGCAGAATTTTAAGTTCGCCGAGCTTTGGGTCGATAAGGACGGAATGCCGGTCCAGGCTCGTATTACGGCGCACAATAATGACACCGAGACATTTCGGTTAACCGATATAAAGACGAACAATAAGATCGATGCGTCTGTCTTTAGAGTAACGCCGGCAAAGGGAACCGAGATCATAGAGCAGTAATTGTCAAACGTTTGAATTGGCAGGCCTTGGCTTTAGCTCGCCAGGGCCTTTTCTACGTGTTTGATTACCTAACCGTCTGCCAATATAATCAGGGGTTTAGAAAGTTCAAGTTAATTCAAGGATCAAAAATGCCAGCGGCAAGCAGTTTTAGCAGATTTACACGCGGAGTCAGGCACACAGCACGTGCCTTCACCTCTACGAAACATCCGGTACTCGTGCACATCGTACCGATGCGCCGGTGCAATTTAGCGTGCACGTATTGCAACGAGTTCGATAAAACTAGCGATCCGGTCGCGATCGATGTGATGCTTGAGCGAATAGATAAACTTGCTGCTTTGGGGTCTTCAGTTATAACGATCTCGGGCGGCGAACCGATGATGCATCCCGAGATCTACGAGATCATTGATAGGATTCGCCATCATGGCATGATCGCCGGTTTGATCTCGAACGGTTACTATTTTCAGGTCGATAAGATCAAGAAGCTTAACGAAGTTGGGTTGGATTATCTTCAGATCTCGATCGACAACGTGACGCCTGATGATGTGTCAAAAAAGAGCTTAAAGGTGCTCGACGCAAAGCTCGTGAATCTCAGCGAACATGCAAAGTTTAAGGTAAATATAAACTCGGTGGTCGGCGGCGGCGTGGCTAATCCTGACGAAGCTTTGATCATCGCGAACCGTGCTCGCGAGCTTGGATTCTCTTCAACCGTTGGCGTTATTCACGACGAAATGGGCCTGAACAAGGGACTCACCGTTCGAGAGAAAGAGGTTTACAAAGAGATAAAATCCAAGGGCACGCGTTCCTATGCGCGTTGGAATTGGTTTCAGGATGCTCTTGTCGAAGGCAAAGAGTACGAATGGCGTTGCCGTGCGGGTGCTCGTTATTTGTATATAGACGAGTTCGGGATAGTTAACTGGTGTTCGCAGCAGCGGGGTACGCCGGGCATTCCGCTTCTTGAATATTCACAGGAAGACATTGACCGAGAATACATCACCGAAAAGTGGTGTGCACCAACGTGCACGATCCAATGTGTACATCAAGTCGGCCATCTCGACGCGTGGCGCGATTCGCAGATCTCGTTGGAAAAATATAAACAAGGCAGATCCAAACCACCCGCTCGCGAAACGATAGTCGATGTTTTGAAAGCGGATTAGAGGTGCGACGTCACGACGAATCTACCCAGTTGTTTAATTCAGCGCCAGCATATAGGTGGGCAAAATAACAATGAGCAATCCTAAGCTTTTCATACCGTTACTTTTAGGAACGAATCGCAAAGATCGACAAAGCGAGAATGTCGCTGAGTGGGTTCTGGCTCGGATGGGGGAACGTGACGAGATCGAAACTCAGCTTTTCGATGTCAGAGATTTTAAGCTTCCGACAGAAGATTACGGAACGGCGATCGCACACCTTTTTCCCGAGTGGCGGGACGCGATAATTCGTGCCGATGGATTGGTGGTGGTCGTGCCCGAGTACAACCATGGCTACCCGGGAAGTATGAAGAGCGTGATGGACATACTCTTGAAGGAATACATTCACAAAGCTGTTGCTTTGGTCGGTGTGTCGGCCGGTCCGTGGGGCGGAACGCGCGTTATCGAATCGATGGTTCCATTCGTAAGGGAACTGGGACTTGCGGTCACGTTTACCGATCTACAGTTTCCGTCGGTGCGTTCGAAGTTTGATGAGAATGGAGGTTTGCTCGACGACGCCTATCATAAACGGGTAAAGGCTTTTCTCGATGAACTCGTTTGGATGGGCCGAACGCTTCGTTGGGGCCGCGAGAATCTTGGAAGCTAGCAGAGTCGGAAGATCATGAAGAGAGTTGTTCGCTTAGTTGGCCTCGCAGGGCTATTGATCCTCGTGCTGGCGACCATCGGATTCCTGACATGGACGTTGTGGATCCCGACTCCTGGCCAGACAGCTTTAAAGGCGATCGCGACCGACGACAGCGTAACTGTCACAAAGGATCCGTTCCTTACCTTCACTCCAAAGATCAGTAAATCTAAAGTGGCACTTGTCTTCTACCCCGGAGCGAGGGTAGATGTGGGCGCCTATTCTCCGCTAGCTCGAATGATCGCCGAGAAAGGTTACCTGGTCGTAGTCCCGTCAATGCCGCTCAACATGGCACTTTTCGCGCCGAACCGTGCGAAAAAGGTCATCGATGATTTTCCGGAGATCCGCACCTGGATCATCGGAGGACATTCGATGGGAGGTGCATTTGCCGCCCAGTTCGCTCACGATAATCAAGAGATAATTAGCGGTCTTGTTCTCGTCGGTTCATACCTGCCTCCGAACGTAGATCTTAGTCGATCGAGCATAAAGGCCGCATCTATCTATGGCTCGGCTGACGACATCGCGACGCCGAACGAGGTGCTGGCAGCAAAGCCCTATATGCCGCCCGCGACCGAATGGGTAAAGGTGATCGGCGGCAATCATTCTCAGTTCGGTGACTATGGCAAACAGTACGGCGATTCAGAGGCATATATTCCTGCCGATGACCAACATCAAATAACCGCTGCGGCGATCATTGGATTGCTGGAGCGAATTTCGCCAGGGTCGCTATAGAATTTTCGCTCCTATCTTTAGGTCAATGCGGGCAATTGTACGCAAAAGCCGATCTAGCTAGACGTCTATGATCTGATCAATCCGTTTTGGCACATTGATCATATCTTGCGCCAAATTCAAACATGAAATAATTCTGATGGAGGTTTAGAATGAAATACGATGTTCCTTTGATTCCACAACGGACAAATATGGGTTGTTGGGCGGCTAGTATTGCGATGATACTTAGTTGGAAGAACGACGCATCTTTCGATCCGGGTTCGATCGCGGCGAATTCTGGTGGGCCGAGTTATGTGCCGGAGCTTACGAATGGGCTTGACCCTAACGATCGACACATTCTGGAGCGCAATGGCTTCAAAATATTGTATCCACAGTGCTACACGTATCAGGGATTTATCGATCTTCTTGACGCTTACGGACCACTTTGGGTCGCCGGAGCCGTGCCCTCACCGCATATTCGAGTCGTGACAGGCTACTATTGGGGGTTGCTTTCAGTCAATGATCCTTGGCCGCCGAACCGTGGCGAAAAATATTTGCGGGCATTCAGTACGTTTATGCTTGAAATGGAAACCCTCGGTGCGGACGAACTCGGGGAGCCGGCCCCAGTCTACGTTGCTCATATGGCGTAGTGAAGAGGCAACGGTTTAGAAGACAAGACGAGATCCAGAAGCGATTGCAAACAAAACCGAAATTGGTTCCGGGATATACGACTACGGGCCGCTAACTCAAATTTGGATCAGGCACTAGAATCCTCAGCATGGACAAAAGTAACACAGATAGTTATTTCGACGGCACTTCTGAACCGATGGTCCAAACTACTACAGAGCTTGACAGACCAAGACCAGAAAGTCTTCCGGCAAGCATTACAAGTGTTTCACCATTTTCTACAACGCCGGCCTCTAGTAGGGTGTTCTCGCCGGTTTTCAACATCTCTTCCGTAGCATCAACTTCTGAATTCAAAAGATCAAGCATAGTTCCTTCGCCGATAGATCTCTCCGTTTCACTTTCTTTTAACCGCTTATCGTAGAATGGAACAACGCCCCATATCAACGCTAACTGGTTGAAGGCATCGGAAGAAGTCGTTAACCCAAAGGTCCTTAGCCCCGAACGAAAGCTCGAAAGGCGACGGGCCATCAGGCCGGATTCGGTGTAAACAGCGATCTTC
This sequence comes from Pyrinomonadaceae bacterium, assembly GCA_041744555.1. Taxonomy (GTDB): domain Bacteria; phylum Acidobacteriota; class Blastocatellia; order Pyrinomonadales; family Pyrinomonadaceae; genus OLB17. The sequence continues at coordinate 98 of JBGTKQ010000166.1, read as the reverse complement.
TCGGTTTGCACTTCCTTCGCCGCATATGCCGCCGCTCGACAAAGTGCCTGGCTCGTGCGCCCCGATGGCGGGAGCGAGAACTTGACGGGCTTTTTCAA
>JBGTKQ010000165.1:0-17599 GCA_041744555.1 Pyrinomonadaceae bacterium | reverse complement strand
GCGTAGGCATTGATCGTACGTGTGATCGCACCGCGAAAACCGGACAAGTGAGTCCCGCCATCGACCGTGTTGATATTGTTTGCAAAAGTGAAGATCTTTTCGTCGTAACTGTCGTTATACTGCATCGACACTTCGATCGAAAGGTCATCACCAATTAGCTCAAAATAAAGGGGTTCGTCGTGCAGAGGGCTCTTGTTTTTATTTAAATGTTTTACGAATTCCGCGATTCCGCCTTTGTAAAAAAATTCATGCGATTTTTCGGGTTGTTCGCGTTCGTCCCTTATCGAAATGCGAATACCCTTATTCAAGAAAGCCTTTTCTCGAAGCCTTTCCGAGAGACGGTCGAAACTATATATCGTACTTTCAAATATGTCGCCATCGGGTTTGAACGTGATCTTTGTTCCGCGTTTCGATGTCGTTCCGGTCTCGAGAAGCGGAGCTACAGGAATGCCAACCTGAAATTCCATTTCATTGGTCTTACCGTCCCGCCAGATCTCAAGCTTTAGCCATTCCGATAGGAAGTTAACACACGAAACACCGACGCCATGGAGCCCGCCAGACACCTTATATGAGTTTGAGTCGAACTTTCCGCCCGCATGAAGCACGGTCATAACAACTTCCGCAGCCGAGCGGCCTTCCTGCTTATGGATGTCCGTGGGAATTCCGCGGCCGTTATCTACGACGGTCACAGAATTGTCCATGTGGATGGTTACGTCGATCGTGTCGCAATAACCCGCGAGGGCTTCATCGACCGAATTATCTACCACTTCGTAAACGAGGTGATGGAGTCCGAGATCGCCGGTCGATCCGATATACATAGCCGGACGCTTTCGAACGGCGTCGCGGCCTTCCAAAACCTGAATTGATTCCGCCCCGTATTCTGTTTTTGGTTCAGCCAAGCCTAATAACCTCTTTATTCGAAGAATTCTCTGTTGGGATGTTCAGAGATGAAAATTCCGGAAGACTCTAGCCAGATCTGCTCTAAATTGATCATACCAAAAGCGATAGCTCAATTTATAGGACCCACTTAGCACGTCTCCGCAATCCATTATTATAACACTCTTGGCCAGTTTCTAACACTTGCCTGGATCAGTGAAAGTAAGCATATGGGCGAAACCGGTCGGCATCATTAATGGATGTGGGGCTCTTACATTTGGATCTGTTCAGGGTCGAACGATCGTCGAGCTACACTTTCCCAAATTCGTCTTTGATCAATCATTTATTGCATTGCCGGCTACTATCGTATTGATAGATCCCGAAGTGCCCAACTCGGATGCTATAGCGGGCTTTGAGGTCGTTATGATCGTCTGCGTTTTTCCGTTCAGGTATTCAAGTAGTTGCCTGATCCGGTAATTGTCGATTTCGGCATCGATATCGTCGATCAGAAATAGCGGGTATTCGTTGTGAATGGAAAAATAAACGCCGAGACTGGCAAGTTGTAGCAACAACAATGCGGTTCGTTGCTGGCCTGATGAAGCGAATTTGCGAAGGTCCTTACCGTCAAAAAAGATTTCAAGATCATCTCGGTGCGGCCCGATAAGCGAGTAGCCAGAAGCCATTTCGGCGACAACGCGGAGTTCGAGCCTCTCCTTGATCAACTCAGAATAGTTATTCAGATCGCCCTTTTCCTCGAGCGAAGATGAGTACCTTATCGTCACCTTTTCTTTTCCAAAGATGTTCGCATCGATATTCTCGGCTAACCGCCCTACGACCCGCACTCTCGACCGATGAACACGCTCGGCAACCTCAGCAAGCTGTTTATTCCAAGGCCGCAACGCTTCAATAGCACGATTCGTCGTGGCGTCTTGATCACGCAGCGTCTGCAACAAGGCATTCTTTTGCTTAATTATCCTTGCGAAATCGGTAACGGTTTGGATGTACGGCGGATGAATGGAAACTATTGCATCATCCAGGAATTTCCGCCGTTCTTCAGGACCACCGCGAACTACCTCCAAGGAGTCGGCATTGAACAAGACCGCGTGCAACTCACCTATATATTGATTTGCGGGAATCCGCTTGCCATTCAGCGATAGAATCTTTATATTTCCTTGGAGCGCAACTTGTAGTTCGCGCCGTACCTCTTCAGTTCGGTGAACCGGCCCACGGACGATCCCAAGATCTTCACTGAAACTGATTGCCTCGTTCAATTTATTTGTTTTGAACGACCTTGTGGTCGCGAGGAGAAATATCGCCTCGAGCCAATTGGTCTTCCCCTGACCGTTATCGCCTACGAGGACATTTAGTCCCGGTTCGCAAGTAATTCCCCCCCTTAAGTTTCTAAAATTTTCAGCTTCGACTGATTCGAGGAACATAACTAAATCTTAGCATTTAGGGCCAAATATCAATTCCGTTGTGGATGAAAAAGATTTTCTGGAGTTATTCGAGATTCGCCGTTTCTTTAAATAGGGAACGTTAAACGTTCTTGAACACAGGCAAACATCCCACGCATCAAAGCATGCGAATCATAAAAATTGTAGTAATCATCGCAATGTGCGGTCTTGCCGCCATTGCTCAACAGCAGTTGAAGCAGGGCCAGTCGGCTCCGGACTTTATTGCGCAGACGCTTGACGGGAAAGAGATCAGCCTCGCTGAACAAAGCGGAAAGGTTGTCGTGATCACATTTTGGTCAACAAAGTGTGCCATCTGCCATGCCGAGATTCCGAAGCTAAACCAGATCGCTGCGAGATATCGCGATCAAGGTGTTGTATTTTTGGCCTTATCAATGGAAAGTGCCGCGAAGATAGAAGCTTATGTCAGAAAGAACCCGTTTGATTTCAAGATCGTCCCAAACAGTTTTGGAGTTGTTCTGAAATACGCAGATATGGATGCGGCCGGAAGAATGAATATGGGTTTTCCGGCTTATTTTCTGGTCGGAAAGAGCGGTCGAATCGAACTTCGCGACGATGGATGGGACAAATCGACAAAGCTCGACTCACAGATCTCAAAGCTACTTCAATCGGAATGACAAAAAGGGGGAATTTTTCTCTCTACTCCTCAACCCGGCCGGACGCAAAACGGCCGGGCTTTTTCGTGGCCTTTTAAGAGTTGTAGCTCATAAGGTATTTGAGTTATATTTGCTATTCGGGCCAATAAGATAAGTGCCCCGAAATTGGAGAGGTAGCCTAATTGGTAAGGCAGTAGTCTTGAAAACTACCGCGAGTGATCGCTTGCAGGTTCGAGTCCTGTCCTCTCCGCCACATTTTTACTCTTCGAATTTGTCCTGCTTCGGCAATTCAAGAAGCTATTCTTGATTTTATCCATTGTTCTGGTTTACGCTTACTCGACTGAATGAACATTCATTCAGCAGCCTGATGACAAGACTAGCGAATCCGATAAACACAAACAAGGGCTCCGTACCGGACAAACGTACCGCGATACTTCGTTCCGCGACAAAGGTTTTTGCCGAGAAAGGCTTTTTCGGTTCAAAGGTGGCCGACATTGCCAGTGCCGCGGGAATCGCCGACGGCACAGTTTATCTCTACTTCAAGAGCAAAGACGAGATCCTTCATTCCATCTTCGATCAGGCGATGGCCGAGTTCATTAAAGAAGGCCGGCGCGAACTGGCGTTGCTTGCTTCACCTGAAGCAAAGCTTCGAAAGATCGCCGAACTGCACCTGGCCCGGCTTGGCGCCGATCGCGAAATGGCGATCGTGTTTCAGGTCGAGCTTCGCGGATCTACCAAATTCATGCGCGAGTTTTCGGCCGCGGGTTTCGCAGAATATCTGGACATAATTCGAACGACTTTCCACGAAGGCCAAGTTGCGGGTCTGTTTCGCAGCGACATAAAACCGGTCGTTGCCGCAAAGATACTGTACGGCTCGCTGGACGAAATGGTGACAAATTGGATCTTGTCGAAGAAGGAATATCCGTTGGCTCCGATGGCTGATGAAGTGATGAAAGTATATTTGAGGGGTGTGATGTCGAAATGAGCGACCTTGGAATTACGTCTTCGCCTCGAAAGCCGATTGGCCGCGGCAAGCCGCTGTTCGACAACGAGCCCAAAACAATTCCTGATCTATTTCGGCTTTCGGCAGCGAAATTTAACCTTCGAAATGCTCTTAATTTCAAGATTGATCGTGAATGGAAGGCAATTTCTTCAACCGATCTTCTTGATCAGATCGAAAAGATCGCGAATGCTCTCGTCGGTCTCGGTCTGAAAAATGGTGACCGAGCCGCGATCTTCGCCCCAAACTCACCAAAGTGGACTATCGCGGATGCAGCATGTCAGTTCGCGGGAATAATCGATGTTCCAATATATACAACCCTTTCAAACACTTCCATAGCTTACATTCTTAAAGATTCCGCAAGCCGATTGCTGTTTATCGAAGATCGCGAAATGTATGATCTGATCGCGTCGATCGTTCCGGAATGTGACTCGTTAGAAACCCTCGTCTTTTTCGATCCGCGCGATATTGACGGAATCGCTAATGCGATCTCATTCGACGACCTTTTGGATTACGCGATATCCGGTTCGGATGCAGAAGTTTCGTCAGACCTACAACCCGACGAAGTCGCAACTTTGATCTACACAAGCGGTACGACCGGCGAACCCAAGGGTGTAATGTTGACGCACGCTAACATAATTTCAAACGTCATTGACGCCGGAGACAAGTACGAATTTTCGCTTGATGATAAATGCCTGTCCGTTTTGCCTCTCTCTCACATCTTTGAACGGTCGGCGATGTACCTCTATATCTACAACGGCATGAGGATCTATTACGCCGAATCGATCGAGAAAGCGGCGGACAATTTGTCAGAAGTGCGGCCGAACATTCTGGTTGGTGTCCCGAGAATATTTGAAAAGGTTTACGCGAAAGCAAAGCTGCAAGCTGCTCAGTCTGGCGGTTTGAAGGAAACAATTTTTGATTGGGCGATCCATGTTGCAAAAGAGTATGCGTCGGCGCTGGAAGAGCGTAGTTCTCCTGGTCTCGTACTTTCAAGCAAACACAAGCTCGCCGATAAACTCGTGTTCTCAAAACTTCGCGACTTTTTTGGTGGGAACTTGCGGTCCTGCATAACCGGCGGTGCGGCGCTTTCCAACGACATCTATTTGATCTTTACCGGAGCCGGCATTCCGATCATGCAAGGCTACGGGCTGACCGAGACCTCGCCGGTTATCTCATCCAACAATCCTCTAGAAAAACGTTTGGGTTCGGTCGGAAAACCAATACGAAACAACGAAGTGCGCATAGCTTCCGATGGCGAGATCGAGGCGACCGGTCCGGGCGTAATGCTCGGCTATTACAATAAGCCAGCCGCGACCGCAGAAGCATTTTCCGAAGACGGTTGGTTTCGGACCGGTGACATCGGCGAGATCGATGCCGACGGCTTTCTCAAGATAACCGATCGCAAAAAAGAACTGTTCAAAACTTCCGGCGGTAAGTATATAGCTCCATCGCTGATCGAACAGAAGATCAAAACTTCGCGGTTTGTTAGTCAGGTAGTTTTAGTCGGCAACGAACGCAAATTCCCGGCAGCTCTGATCGTGCCGAATTTTGAAATGCTTGCCTCATACGCTCAACACAAGGGATTAAAGCTTGAAACGCCCGCCGAGTTTTGTGCGGACAAGCGAATTATCGATCTCTTTGAACGCCAGGTAGCGGGAGTGACCGACGGCCTCGCAAAGTACGAGACGGTTAAGAAGATCGCTCTTTTGGAAAATGAACTTTCGGTCGAGGGCGGCGAGCTTACACCAACGCTGAAAGTAAAACGCCGCATTGTCGACGAGAAGTACCGTGCGATTATCGACGGCATATATGAAGATGCGGACACTAAAAAACCTGCGAGTTGAAGTCTCCCACAGGTTTAGCTAAAAAAAGAAAATGGTTAGAACGGGCGAATTACTCTATTCGGAACACCAACCGCAAACTCGATCAGATAGTCTGTAAATTTCTTACCTGCCTTATCAACTTCCACAATATCAAACGGCTTGAGCATCACGTCGTCCTGACTGCCTTTCTTGATCTGATCATAATTGACGGCGATAACCTCCGGTTGCGGATCGCCGGCTTTACGCCTGTATATCCGAACAGTCTTAGTTTTAGCTTCTCGCGTGATCCCGCTCGCCATTGCGATGGCTTGCGTAAGCGGCAATCCGGCTTCGGGTATATCAAGTTCGCCGGGCTTAACGACTTCTCCGGTCACATAAACCGGAGACGCTTTTTGAACTACGATTATATCGCCTGGAAAGATCTCAGGATTTGCTTCCTCTCGCCCTTGACGAAGGCTAGCAAAGCTGTACATTTTTGAAGGAACATCGAGTCCGGCAGCGGTCCAGTTTCGTTCAACACCTGGGGCGGCGCACATTGGCTCTCTTGTACGAAACACCTGTATCATTCCGCCGCTCTTCTCGGTGACGCCACCGGCGAACGAAATGAGCTCTAAAAGATATGCTCGACGCGTAAGATCTACCTGTTGTTGCTGCCGGACTTCGCCGTAGATGCTTACCGGAGGGCGGCTGTTCCGTTTGGTTACGCGAACATTGACCTGCGGATTTTTGAGAAACTTCTTTAGAAGCTCCGTCAATTCGGCACGCAACTCACGTTCGCTTTTACATTTCACATTGATCGGATTTTCAAAGAACGGTACTTCCATTTTGCCGTCTTCATCAATAGTCGCGACGAAATCGAATTGCTCGTCGCCGAGCACTTTGGTAGTGATCTCGTCACCGGGCCCGAGAAGATATCCCTTTTGCTCGGCCTCAGGTACGGCCTGCGCAAACAAAGACAGAGAAAAACAAAGTACTAACAATAAATTTATAAATAACTTTAAAAACATTAACGGTCCCTCAAGAAATGTCCGTGCGGTTCAGGATAACCTACATCTAGCTTTGGATTCAATCGTTTACTGATTTCGTTGTCCGCGTGAGATAATTAACGTTTCAAAACGCCATCGGTTTATTAAACTGTTGACACTTAAATATCCGACGGGTTAACGTCAATCCATAAGGAACAAACGACATAAACGCTTGAGATGAGCAATAGCGAGAAAGAATCGATCTCCGAAGTATTCTGGTTTCTGCGCCGCCCGGCCCAGCTAATTGCGGATATTCTCGTTCTCTCAGCCGCCTTCCTCCTCGCGTATCTTCCCGCGGTTAATGTTCAGCTTGGCGAATATTATCTTGAAAGCGCGGTCCGCCAACTGCCTTTTGTCGTCTTTATCCAATTCGTCTCGCTGTTTCTGGTTAGCGGATACACCATACTTTGGCGGTATGTGAGTATCGAGGACATCAAGGTCTTCATCCGCGCCGCTGCGATCTCCACGGTCCTATTGATTACATTCCGATTTCTCCCGGTTCTCCAGGAATTCAATTTCTGGCAAGTGCCTGTTTCCGTGATCCTTATCGATGCCGTTTTGGCTTTTGGCGGAATGCTGGCGATCCGAGTTCTTCGGCGGTTCGTTTATGAATTGGGCGATGATCGCCGAGTTTTCAGCAGCCGACGACGTCCGGAACGCAAGGCGGCTCTGCTTGTTGGAGCGGGACGAATTGGAGCGACGATCGCCAAAGAGGTTAGCGGCCGCGGCGATGCCGAGCTCGATATTCGCGGATTTGTCGATGACGATCCGCGAAAGAAAGGCGGAAGCGTTAGCGGGATCAAGGTGCTCGGCTCGACCACCCTTTTGCCAAAGTTCGTTGACGAATTGAACATAAAACAGGTGGTCATCGCGATCGACGATGCTGGCGGTAAAGAGATTCGGCGGATCGTAAATATTTGCGGTTCCATTCCGGTTCGAACGCAGATCGTTCCAAGCCTAAATGAAATTGCACACGGACGCGTTTCCGTCAGCAGAATTCGCGATGTGCAGATCGAGGACTTGCTCGGACGCGATCCGGTGATGCTCGACGACAAAAATCTCAATGCATTTTTAACTGACAAGACCGTTCTGGTTACCGGTGCAGGAGGTTCGATCGGTTCCGAACTAGTGCGGCAGATCATCAAGTTTAAGCCGAAGTCGATCTTGCTGATCGAGCGTGCAGAATTTCTTTTATTCAAGATCGAACGCGAGCTTGCCAAGCTTGAACTCGAGTTCGAGTTTGTTCCACTTATTGCAGACGTCGGCGACCAACCCCGAATTCGGCAGATCTTTCAGACGTATTCACCCGACGTTGTTTTTCATGCTGCGGCGCACAAACACGTTCCGCTGATGGAAGCTAACGTCGTCGAAGCGGTAAAAAACAACATTTTAGCGACCCGGCTTTTGGGCGAGATCGCGGGCGAGAACAACGTCAGAGATTTTGTAATGATCTCGACCGACAAGGCAGTCAACCCGACGTCTATAATGGGCGCGTCAAAGCGCATCGCGGAAATCGTTGTGCAGGGATTGAATCGCAGGTTCGACACGAATTACATTGCGGTCCGTTTTGGTAATGTGCTCGGCTCGGCAGGTTCCGTAGTTCCCATATTCCGCGATCAGATCGAAACGGGCGGGCCGGTCACCGTAACCGATCCGGCAATGACGCGCTATTTCATGACTATTCCGGAAGCTGCGCAATTGGTGATGCAGGCCGGCGCACTAGGCTCGGGCGGCGAGATATTTATTCTTGATATGGGCCAGCCGGTTAAGATACTTGACCTTGCCGAAGACATGATCAGACTGTCAGGGCTTACGCCATACGAAGATATCGACATCGAATTTACCGGCGTTAGAAAAGGCGAAAAATTATTTGAAGAACTTGAGATAACTGGCGAAGACCTCGAGAAAACTCGGCATCCACAGATCTTTATTGGAAGGATCGCCACGTATTCCGACGACGAAGTTTCAGAGCTGATCGGGCAATTGAGCACCGCATTGAACAAGGATAACGAGTCGGAAATCCGTAGAGTATTCAATGAGTTTCTTCCCGAATCAACTGTTTCGCAAGAAATAGGTTCGGGAATAGGGAATAAGGTCTTTGACGCCGATCGCAACATTGCGAATGCTCCGGCATTCCGAACGGCCGAAAATTGATCGAATCGGCCCAGCGGTTTATTTATTTACATTTCTGATATGTCACAACCAAAGATCTCAAAGAATCGCATTTCAAGAAAAGCGGGATCGTTTACTGAATCAGTGATCCGCGAGATGAGCCGCGAAGCTGTAAAATATGGAGCCGTGAATCTCGGGCAAGGTTTTCCCGATTGGGCGGCGCCCGAAGATATTAAGCAGAAAGCTATCGAAGCGATCGCCTCCGATCATAACCAGTATGCGGTCACTTGGGGTGTGAAAAGTTTTCGCGACGCGATCGCCGAAAAGACGAAATGGTTTCTTGGTATCGACATCGATCCTGAAACCGAACTGACCGTCACGTGCGGCTCGACCGAAGGAATGATCGCCGCGATGATGGCGACAGTCGATCCCGGCGAAGAGGTCATAGTCTTCGAACCGTTCTACGAAAATTACGCACCGGACGCGATTCTTTCAGACGCAAAACCTGTCCCCGTTCCGCTTCACCGAACCGATGCCGGATTTGCCTTTGACCGCGACGAACTTCGGGCCGCCTTTAGCGAGAAGACCAAAGCGATCATCATCTGCAACCCAAACAATCCGACCGGCAAGGTTTTCACTCGCAGTGAAATGGAGTACATATCCGAGCTATGTCAGGAATTTGATGTCATTTGTTTTACCGACGAGATATACGAACACATCACGTTCGAAACTGCCGATGGTTCCGTACGCGAGCACTTCTGCATGGCGACGCTGCCTGGAATGCGGGAACGAACGGTAGTTGTAAACTCACTGTCCAAGACATATTCGGTGACCGGTTGGCGTGTCGGTTGGTGCATCGCTCCGCCGGACATCACATCCGCAATCCGAAAGGTGCATGATTTTCTGACCGTCGGTGCCGCCAACCCGCTGCAGCACGCCGGTGCCTATGCATTGACTCTCCCGCAAAGTTATTACGAAAACGTTCGGTTCGAATACCAACGTAAGCGCGATTACATCGTGCCGATCCTGCAGAACGCAGGTTTTAAATGTGACACACCCGAAGGCGCCTATTACGTGATGACGGATATATCGGGCTTCGGCTTTGCAAACGATATTGAATTCACAAAACACCTGATTCGCGAGATCGGCGTCGCCGTCGTTCCCGGTTCTTCGTTTTACCACGATCCGCAAATGGGATCTCAAATGGTCCGTTTCTGTTTCTGCAAAAAAGACGAGACTTTACAGACCGCCGCCGAGAATCTGCAAAAGCTGCAGGCGGGATGATCAGTCAAAAGTAGTCGAACTGATGACTTTGATCGATACGGGAAGATATCCGCTCCCGAGACTGCTTGCGATCTCTTCTCCTTGCTCCTTAGAAAAAATTCCCGATATTTCTCCCGTATCCGTGATCTGGCTTTTAATATACGCAATGCTGATCACTTTATCGTTCAAGACCACGGCCAGATAATTGCTGATATTCTTACCGGTCCAATCGCTCATCCTCGCCGCACCGTTAGGCTTGAGGGTAAATTGAACAAAACTCCCAGAACCCCCATCTGGCCACGGGACGGTGTCTGCCGTTCGTATATCCTCGCCGGTAACAATTGCTGGCCCTGCAATAACGAAAGATCCCTTTTCGCCTTCTCGTTCGTTGTAAGGAAGCACCGTGTTTCCTCCTTGCAACTTCTTTTCGGCTTCTTCTCGGGTTCGAAACGTCTCGGGCGGGCCGGGTGATGGAGGAGATATAACCGGGCGGAGCTCTACTTTGTGTGTTGCGAATAAAAAGCGTTGAAGAACATCGGTGTTTTGGTTCCTGTAAACAACGACCTCGAACCTGTTGACTCCGCCTTCTGCTTTCTTGACCGAACCGGACGAACCCATTGCCGCAATCCGTGATTCGATCGCACCGATGACCCTTTCCGGTTGGATCGGTTCGCCGCCGGGTTCAGGCAATATCTCAACTACGAATCTGGTACCGCTCGAATCAAACAAAGCCCCAACCTGTGAGCAGCCCGATGAAAGATATATAAGCCCGAGCATCAAAGACGCTGTTATGTAAAGAACATTTCTTCGCATGGGTCGGAATTCTATTTTAACACATGAGTTTTGGCAATAATATTCGTGGCCCGATAAGCAAGGGTTAGGGTTCCAATCCAGGTTGAGCTCTTTCCTGTTTGCCAAGCCATTCCATTTGCCTCAACTGCTATCAAATCTCGCACATCGCGCCAAGTGGTATTCCTCGACGTCCGATCGTAACTGATAATAAGACCGGACACGATGTACTTCCGACCGCGATCTTTGAAATTTGAACGCGAAAGGGCAAAACGCCGATCTTTGTTCACACGTGTTCACATCGCCGCCGTCCACATGTGAACAAAAATGGGCAAAACTGCGATGTTTGTTACAAGCTGTTACAGGCGAGCTTAGTCACAATGAAACAAGAGTGGCGAAAAATGTCGATTCTTGCTCTACAGCGTTAGGATATCTTGTTTCAAACCGGGCAAATTGCGGAGTCTATGCATCTCGTCATGCTTTAAGTCCGGAGGTGCTTTTGCATTTCTCGACGCTCTACGTAAAGCCGAAGAAAGGCTTCGCGGCGGAAAAGATAAAGGCTGACCGCGTTTGCCCAGCCACGCAGGTCTTCAAATTGTTCTATCGAATAGAGAGCGATCAACCCAAACATTGCTGAAACCGGGATTGCGGCAAGACCAAACTCCCAACCGTAAAAATACCAAACCACGGCACAAGTTATCAGCCAGGTTGCGGGCATAAACAACATACCGGCAAGTACCTTGGCGGTAGAAGCAACATCGTCGGCACCTTGACGCGCATACCAAAGCGCAAACAGGCGGCAGAGTTGATAGGCCGGAAAGTGGAGAACGGCACCTGCGGTCGCGAACGGCAAAAGAAGTATCAACCGCCACACGCGAGATATAGCCTGGCGAATGACGAAAGAACGCGGATATTGCGCGACCGACAGGTGCAATGGCTCGATGCCGTATTGTTCAAGCTTGCCGTCGAACGAATGGATCTCGTCGCGAAACATATCATTGCCGCCAAATTCATGACGCTCCGCGATGTAATCTTGAAGAAAATCCAGTTTTTCATTTAGATCATCAGAGTTCGCTGAGGCAGACACGATCTCCTCAGCGATCCGGGCGGTGTGTAGATCGGCATCGGTCTCGGCATTTAAGGTAACGTCGCGAAGAGAATTCTCAATACGTGTTGTTAGTTCGCGTACGTCCTTTCGCGGCGGCTGGCCATCAGCATCAAGCTCGATCGTCGGCACGGTAAAAGCGTCACCAAAATGCAACAATGCCTCACTTCGAAACGTCGTTTTGCTGGTGTAAAAAAGTCCAACCGGCACGATCTGTAAATTGAATTCCTCGCCTTTGGTATGGACCGATGCGGCGCCTAAAGCGATTCGGGCTGCACCGGTTTTCGCAGGCAGCAGCTTTGGTGAATTGTGTGAAACTCCTTCGGGAAACAGTGCGATCGAACCGCCGCTCTGCAAGCGCTTATGAGCCATTTCGAAAGTCGCAGTGTTCTTTGAAATATCTTCGCCGGCATCTATTTTCCGATAGACCGGCAAAGCCTCAACGGTTCGCAGCAGGAACGAGAGCACCGGCATCTTGAAAAGCGTCGATTTTGCTAGAAAGGCGATCTTGCGCGGAAGAGCGACGAATACCAGAGCCGGATCGATAAGCCCGTTCGGGTGATTCATCACGAAGATCACGCCCGTTCCCTTCGGAACCGAGTCGACGTTTACCGTCTCGATACGGCGAAAGAAGAGCTTGAGTGCGATGCCGAAGATCGCCAATATTAGACGAAATGTAAACGTGCCGCTTCGGTTTTGGAAAAGATCAACGATCCGGAGTTGTCTGATCGAAGCTCGCATCGGAAGTCATCAGTTAATCGCGATCCTAGATCTCGTGGCGATTGGTGAGGGCCTTGTCCATCGTGACCTCATCGACATATTCAAGGTCGCTACCAACCGGCATGCCCATTGCGATACGCGTGACCATTACGCCAAGTGGTTTCAACAAACGAGCGATGTAATTGGCGGTCGCTTCGCCTTCGGTGGTAGGGTTTGTGGCTACGATTATCTCTTTGACATCGACACCTTCGTTGTTCTCCGGCATCAATCGCGGCAAAAGATTTGCGAGCATTAATTCGTCCGGACCAATTCCCCGTATCGGCGAAAGCGAACCGTGAATGATGTGGTAAAGACCCTTGAAAGAACGCGTTTTCTCGACCGCGACCAAATTATACGGCTCCTCGACAATGCAGATTATTGAGCGATCGCGTTTTGGATTAGTGCAGTAAAGACAAGGATTTACGTCGGTAAGATTATTGCAGATAGAGCAGAAGACGATCTTTTCTTTAACTTCGCGAAGCGCTTCGATGAAGTTATCGACCTCGATCTGCGGCCGCCGAAGAATATAGAACGCTAGACGCTGAGCAGATTTCCCACCGATACCCGGCAGCCGTTTGAATTCGTCGATCAGCTTAGCGACCGGTTGTGAATAGTCTAACATCGTATTTAATCTAAAACAGGATGGACAGGATTGTCAGGATAATTGAATCCTTCACATCGTGTCTATCCTGTCTGAATTCCGATAGTTTCGAGATCACATCAGTCCCGGGGGAAGCATTCCGCCGAGTTTACCTTTGAGCGATTCTTCGACTTTTCGATGAGCTTCGTTAAGAGCCGCAACCGTAAGGTCCTGGATCATCTCAACGTCGCCGTCTTTAACGGTATCGGACGAGATCTTTAGCTCGACGACCTCGAAATCGCCGCGCATTTTTACGGTAACGGCACCGCCGCCGGCCGAAGCCTCAACGACCGTTTCCTTCATCTCTTTGCCCATTTTTTCCTGCATTTGCTGGGCTTGCTGCATCATGGAATTTAGATCGAATCCACCTGGTAATTTCATAATTTCTTCTAATGACCTCAAATTACTGAATTGCTTTGAGTATAACATCGGCCGAATTAATTGTCTTAGGACTGCATTTGATATATCTGCGATTTGAAGGAGTTTATAATACCCGCTAAGCCTTCGCTGATCACTCGGTCCAAACTTTTCGTTAACTATTTATTTTCTAACGGTTCGATCAGCTTTATGTCTCGGAAAAGCCGAAAGTTTTTATCTGATGATGCGATCGTCGCGTTGTTTGCAGCGGCATACGTCGCAAGGATCGCATCAGAATGCAGTTTCCCGACGGCATTTGCGTCGCGTCCGACCTTATATAGTAGTTTCAGGTGGTCATCGGTGGGATGTAGGAAAACGGAGTTTGCCGAATCTAACCAACTTCGAACAATTGAATGAGCTTCGGAAAGTGTATAAGGGCTGGGAATCGCCGCAAGATTGGTAGTTATGCGAATGAATCCGTTTATTGTTTCCCAGCAAAAACACGCGGTCGTTGAAGAATTCATTAGCGATTCAAACCATGCTTGAGCCGGTAGATGTTTTGGGTCGCCGGTATTATAGGCATAGATCAAAAGATTTACGTCTGTGAGTATCATTTGTGCAATGGCCCTTCAATTCTTTCCAACAATGCTCCGACGTCGTCGTAATCCAGCTGCTCATAAACACCTAGATTCTTAGCTTTAACTTTGAATGGCTTTCGTTTTACTTCAAGTCGCTCCTTTTTATAGTATCTGCCCGAACGAATAAGTTCGTTCACCGCTTCCTTAAAGGTCTTGCCCTCGCCGGATCTCATTTCTTCACGGATTGTCTTTACAACGTCGTCATCCAAAGTGATCGTCGTTCTCATAATGACTCGATTATAGTGAATTGATGCAATGATGTCTATATTGAAGCATCATGATGCGACGTATGGGATCGGGTCTTTGATGCCGGCTTGTTCGAATCCCCGAAGCCTTAGTGCGCAGGAATCGCAGGTCCCGCAGGCGTAGGTCGAGTTGCGGTAACACGACCAAGTTAGATGCAGCGGAGCGTTTAGCTCGATTCCTTTTTTGACGATCTCCGCTTTGATTAAATGGATTATTGGGGTGCGTATTTCAATGCCCGTGTCGGGTTTTGTGCCGGTGTTTATGGTCTGCTGAAATGCTGCATAGAATTCGGGACGGCAATCCGGATATCCGCTCGAATCTTCGGCGACTGCACCGATGTAGATGGTCGTCGCACCGATAACCTCGGCCCAGCTCGTCGCTATCGCAAGCATGTTCGCATTGCGAAACGGTACATAGCTGGTCGGAACTTCTTTTGATTCAAGGTCCGCTTCGGCCACGGCGATCTTCTCATCCGTCAACGACGAACCACCGATCTTTGCGAGATATTCTATCGATACATCGAGTCGCTTTTTAATTCCGTAATGATCGGCAATGTCGTTGAACGCTTTCCGTTCGCGAGCCTCGGTCCGTTGACCGTAGGAAATATGAAGCAGAGCTAGTTCGTCGCTGTCAGCAGCTGCGATCGCCGCCGTTACGCACGAATCCATCCCGCCCGATACGAGTACGATCTCGGTCATCGGGCCAATCCTTCCTGCAGAATTTGCGAAAGCCGCCAGATCAAAAGGCTGCCGATGTCGTCTGTTGTGTAATGAATAATCTGCATGTCGTCAACGGTTATCGCCATCGCAATGCGGCCCCGGCGGGTGTAAACAATTCCGACGTCGCTTCGCAGACGGTCGAGCGCGCCGGATTTTGAGGCAACCGGAACGGTATCCAAAACGTTTCGGCCAAGTCCGTCCTTGTACTGCTGACGTTTTAAGATAGCGATCATATCAGCCGAGGCTTCTTTCGAAACCACTTCGCCTTTCTCGAGCATTTCCATCAGCCGAACCATGTCTTTGGAAGACGACCTGCCAATACCAAAAAGCTTATTTAGTGGTTCGTCGTATGCTTTTGCATCTCCGCCGCCGCCGATCTTGCGAAGCGAAAGCGTGTCGTTTAACCCGAGCTTCGACATATGATCGTTAACCGCGTTGCTGGTAACCTTTTCTAGCACTAGATTCGTTGCCGTGTTGTCGGACAAGACGATCATAAGGTTCACCGCAGTTTTCAGATCTATCTTTGTACCGTCGGTAAACTCACCGAGAATGCCCGAACCGCCCGCTTTGTTTTGTTTCGTTAACTCAAACTGATCGGTCCACGCGATCTTCCCGGCAGCAACTTGCCGAAACGCTTCGGTCATTATCGGAAGCTTGATTGTGCTCGCGGTGCGGACCTGCTCATCTCCGCGAAGGCTATATTCTTTTCCGGTATCAATGTTCTTTGCATAGATCCAAACTTTGCCTTTGAGCCCGCTAATCTCGGTTTTTGTGAGTTCGTCGATCGAAGACGAAGTGGTGATTTTGGCCGGCTGTTTCGTCTGCGGTTGAGCATTAAAGCCAACTACAAGAGAAAAAGCCAACATTACGAAAAGAAATTTGTTGATTTTCATAATAAACACTCTCAGCAACTTCGCTCAGACGCCGCGGGCGTCCGATCCCCAGATATATTTATGAAGCTGTAAATTCAAACGAACATTAAGACCGCTCGTAGCGACAGCTTCTGCAATTTCTGCCAAATCGTCGATTCCGTGAACCGGCGAGATCAGCACAGCTTTTGTACGATTAATCAGATCGCATTCATCGATCGTTGCCTTTGCGAATTCCCAGTCAGCAAGATTCGCGACCACGAACTTTACCTCATCCTTTTCTCGCCTCAGCCGTTCAATATTGTCCCAATAATTTCGTTCCGCTTCGCCAGATGCTGGGCATTTAATATCAAGAATTATCGAGGCACGGGAATCGACCTCTTCCGTTGAAACAAAATTACCGGTCTCGACCAAGACCTCATAGTTTCGATTGCAGAGAGTATTGATGAATTGGAAGATGCTTTTTTGTGCAAGCGGTTCTCCGCCGGTTACTTCGACTAGATTACAGCCGAACTCTTCAACCTTTGCGAAAATATTCTCAAACGACGTCCGCTCGCCTCCCGTGAAAGTGTATTCGCTGTCGCACCAAACGCAACGCATCGGGCAGCCGGTCAGCCGCACGAACGAACACGGGCGACCGGCATGGGTCGATTCGCCCTGTATCGAAAGGAAAATTTCGGTTATACGCAGATCCATTTGGCCTAAAACAGGATACACATGAAGTGTTGCTAAATCTATCGAAAGAGGCTATTCCGTTCATCGGCGAATTGTTCTCTTTGAACGCTTGGAACTTTGCGATAAACTCACGTGTATGCGATCTCAACTCAAACGCTTTATCGATCAGATGGAAGATAATTCCGTTGCAATAATTCCGGCCGCACATGAAAAAATACGTAGCTACGATACCGAATACAAATTCCGACAGGATTCTGATTTCTGGTATCTGACGGGTTTTCCCGAACCGGACGCGCTCGCCGTTATCGATCCTCAAAATAAGAAATCACCATTTACTCTGTACGTTCGTCCGCGCGATCCCCTGATGGAAACGTGGTTCGGCCGTCGAGAAGGCGTTGATGGTGCAAAGAAGAACTACGGTGCAAACACTGCGTTATCGATCGAGAAGTTTGAGAAAGATCTGCCCAAGCTGCTCGAGGGCCGCGACCGTCTTTACTATCGGTTTGCTACCGATGCCGAGCTCGATCAAAAGGTGCTCGGTTATCTGACCGAACAGCGGGTGCGCCGACTGAAGACGGCGTATCCGCCTCACACTATAATCGATCCAACGATCATTACCGGCGAAATGCGTC
>JBGTKQ010000164.1:0-13179 GCA_041744555.1 Pyrinomonadaceae bacterium | reverse complement strand
CCGATGTATCGGCAGTTTTTCGATCCGAAGTATTACCACGTAGTACTTTTCGATCAGCGAGGATCGGGTAAATCGAAGCCGCACGCCGAGCTCGAAGAAAATACGACTTGGGATCTGATAAAAGATATTGAGTCGCTTCGTGAAAAATTTGGGATCGAAAAGTGGTTTGTGTTTGGTGGTTCGTGGGGCAGTACGCTAAGTCTGGCTTACGGGATTTCGCATCCCGACCGATGCCTCGGCCTGATATTGCGCGGCATTTTCCTTACCCGAAAGAAAGAGCTGGAATGGTTTTACCAGCATGGTGCGTCTGAGATATTTCCCGATTTCTGGGAACGTTATCGCGACGAGATCCCGGAAGATGAACGCGGCGATTTCATGACCGCTTACCATAAACGGCTGACCAGCGACGACGAAGCAACGAGGCTTTCTGCAGCGCGTGCCTGGAGCACGTGGGAAGGTGCGACATCGAAACTTTGTCCGGATCAAGATTTAATGAATCATTGGGAGGGCGAACACGAAGCACTTTCGCTTGCTCGAATCGAATCGCATTACTTTATGAACGGTTCGTTCTTCTCGTCGGACAATTATCTGCTTGAAAATATAGATAAGATCCGCGACATCCCGACCGTGATCGTGCAAGGGCGATACGACGTTGTATGTCCGATGACATCCGCCTGGGACCTTCATCGCGCACTTCCGGAAGCTGAATTTATCGTTGTGCCCGATTCGGGCCATTCGGTATCGGAAAAAGGCACGACTGCGGCTTTGGTCGGAACGATGGAACGATTCAAGGAAAGCAGTTAAGGTAAAGTTCACACCGATTATTGTGAAAGTTCGTCAAATAAGAGTTATTATTTAAATATAGACACGAGTTCCGTACAAAACGCACTCGGCGAAAAGGAAACAGATGGATATTTTGTTAATTGGTTTGGGAACGCCCGAAATAATCGGGATCGTCATAGTGCTCTTCCTGCTCTTTGGTGCCACGCGTTTGCCGCAGCTTGCGAAATCGCTTGGCCAATCGCGAAAGGCATTTAAGGAAGGAATGCGTGAAGCAGAGCTTGAGGAAGCCGAAGAAAAACAGCTTACTTCTGCCGAAGCTCCAAAGGTCACCGAAATGAGCGATGACGCCTTGGCGGAAGAAATGCGGCGCCGGTCGCAAGTGAACCAAAGCTAGACTTTCGGCATTTTCTGTCGGCTTTGTTTAGCCTTTCTCTCCGGTAAGCAGCGTTGCTTTCACCGTGAATCTAAATGTAAGGCCGCCTTCTTCGTCGTCGATCAACCGGGCAAGCTCAACTGAGACTTGCTCTTTTTCATTTTCGGTCAAGGTATCTAGCCACTGCGGAAGCAAGAAATCGGCAACGAGCGGTGAAGTTAGGAATGCCTCGCCATTATCGTATTCAAATAGTTCGGTCGCCGAATGGGTCTTGATCTTGATCATTCCGGCTTTCGCGGCCATTTCCTCGATCTGCGAAAGCGTTGGTGTTTCGGCGACCATTTTTTCAGCGGCTGCTCCGTGTTCGCCCAGTTCGGTATTAAAGAAAACTTCCCAAAGAAGCGAAAATATCTCGCCGAATGTTCCGGCCGCGGGAAGCATTACCGCGACTCTGCCGCCGACATTCGCAACCCGAACCGCGTCATTGATGAATTCCGACAATTCAGCCGGCGGCGTAAAGCTCGCATCTGCAACGACAACGTCGAAAGCATCGGCTTCAAAACTGATCATCGAAAAATCGACATCGGCTTTGGTCGCAAGTGCCTTATCACGAGCGATGCTAAGCATGTGCTCGTCTTCACAGGTCGCAAAGATCGCCAAGTTTTCTTCCGCCCGGTTTCTTATCTCGATGCAATGAGTTCCCGTACCGCTATTGATGTACAGCAGATTCTCGGTATCACGAAGGTCGATATGTTTGTCCGCAAGCTCGGTAAAGCGGCGCGTCCATTCTTCGTCAACAAAGAGGTCGCGCAGAAAGGCGAGCTCCTTTTGGGTCTTATCCATCTTTCTATTTAACCGCACGAACCGCAACAGGTAAAGAGCAACCGACTGTCGTACGAAGTAACGTGAATGCCGCTCGCTATGCTACGCTTAACTCTACCCAAAGTTGGAAAATTAATGAGCAAAAACGTTAAAGAACTTTTCGATCTTTCCGGCAAGACTGCCATTGTAACAGGCGGATCTCGCGGAATTGGACGTGAGATGGCGGAAGCACTTGCCGAAGCCGGGGCGAACCTTATGCTGTGCGCCAGGCGAGAAGAATGGTTGAACGAAACTGTAAGCGAATTTCGTACGAAAGGTTTTAACGTACACGGAAAAACTTGCGACGTTTCAAAACCAGATGAAGTAACGGCTGTCGTTGAAGAAGCGGTTGGAAAGTTTGGCTCAATTGATATCTTGATCAACAACGCAGGAATATCTTGGGGAGCGATGCCCGAAGATATGCCGCTTGAGCAGTGGCAAAAGGTCATTGATGTAAACCTGACCGGTTGCTTTCTAATGGCGCAGGCAGTTGGCCGCGAGATGCTCAAGAAAAACAGCGGTTCGATCATCAACATTGCCTCGATCGCAGGAATGACCTCGTCAGCAAACGGGCCGTTCTATGCAGGGTATGTCGCAAGCAAGGCAGGATTGATCGGCTTGACGCGTGAGCTCGCCGCAAGCTGGGGCCGACGCGGAATACGCGTAAACGCCATCGCACCGGGCTTTTTTCATTCGCGACTTGCTGATGCAGTTATTGATATTTACGAGCGTTCGATACAAGAGAATAATGTGATCCCGCGAGTCGGCGAGGAAGGTGAGTTAAAGGGCGTTGTCGTGTTTTTAGCGTCTGATGCATCGAGCTATGTTACCGGACAAACGATCGCCGTCGACGGCGGAATGACAGTGTAAGAGTGACGCCTTAAGGCGTTCGATTTTATGGATATTTCACCAGATAGTTCGATTTTCGCGGTGCTTGCGATCGGCTTTGTTATCGGTCTCTATCATGCTGTCGAAGCAGATCATCTTGCGGCCGTTTCGGCGATCGTCAGCGAAAAGAAGAACATCTTCGTGTCGACCCTTGTTGGCGGCCTGTGGGGCGTCGGCCACACGATCTCTCTTTTTATTGTTGGTATGATCGTGATATTTGCAAAGCTGCAAATTTCGGAAAGCGTTGAGGCGAAACTCGAAGCATTGGTGGGCGGAATGCTTGTATTACTTGGCTTGAACGCGCTTCGAAAGTTGTTTACCGCCGAAAAGGTCCATGTTCATGAGCATAAACATTCCGGCAGTAAGCACGCTCATCTTCACGTTCACGAAGAGGTGAAAGAGGAGAGTTCCCACCATGGTTTGAGCGCCAGATCAGTATTTGTCGGTATGGTACACGGGCTGGCCGGAAGTGCCGGGCTGATGCTGATAGTTGTGCCGTCGATCGATTCACCCTATGTTGCAATGGCTTACATCTTGATCTTTGGCGTCGGCTCGGTGGCGGGGATGATGCTGATGAGTCTGTTGATGGGTGTGCCGCTTGCGTTCACGGCAAACAGATTTGCTTTTCTTAATAAAGGAATTCGAATTTTGGCGGGCGTGTTCAGCCTAGTTTGGGGTGCACTGCTGATAAACGAAAAGCTGTTTCAGTCTTGAGCCGTTCAGACAAAATGAAATTCACCGAATGCTTCAGGTACGTGGAAGTTCGGCGTTTCGGTCATCGTCGGTTGCCACGCTAAATATCCGCGATCGGGTTCCTTACCAACACAACGAAAAATATTCCCTAACCAAACATCGCCCGCCTTTGGCTTTCGCCCAAAGGCTTCCCAAGGGATCTTCATCGCCATCACAACTCTGCCGTCTTCGATCCGCGCCGCAGCTTCCATTTCCGAATTGTATTCCCAATTGGTAACACGCTCGCCGCTCGTCATATCGATCGCCAGATCAAGCCATTCACCCGTCGGTGCCACCTCAAACTCAAAATATTTTCTCGGCTCATTTTTATCAGGCGCGATGAAGATCTCGCAAACATCGCGTTCCCAAAGGCCAACTACTTTTTTAGTCACATCCGGCCGCTCGTTTATGATCAGTGGTTCGCCCTGCGACGCATCAAACCGGATATACAGTGAGACGTCTGACCGTAAAAGCTTGACCTTTAGTTGTCGTTTCAGATCCGAAGCTTTACCCGACCAACATGCGGAAATCATGGATTCGGGTGCTCCTCTCCACTTCAATTCGTGCAGTTCATCAATCGAAAAATCTTTGGAGATATGAGCAATGTTTATATGCATCGAAGAGGGAATGGATTCAATTTTTAATTGGTGAATCTAGCAAATCAGCGGCTCAATTTGGATGAGTGAGAGTTTCCGAAGTAACAAACTCCATAGGTTTTCGCTCGGCTAAACATTTTACAACGGGTTTTTTTGCCGGATTCAGATAGAATTCTTTTCCGATGCTTCTCGTGCAATCGTCGGCATGTATAGCCGCGTGCGAGGCGTCGGGAACAACGATGATTGAGGCGTTGGTCAGAGTTTTGGCGGTTGCCCTCGCAAATGATGGCGGGCAGACCGGGTCGAATTCGCCGGCAAAAACGAGCGTTGGGATGTCGCTCCTGACGGGCTTAAAATATTCCCGCGAAGGCGAATCGGGCCGGAAAGCCGGGATCAGGGCGGCTTCTAATCCGGGTTCGATGAATCCGGCAAAATGAGGAAAATTCTTCAGCAAATATTTTTCAGTTTCTTTTTCGAAACGCGGTTTCGACTCAAATAAAAGGATTGCCTTACTCTGAGCGAGTGCAAATTTGCCAAATGAATCTGGCGAGTTGAACTGCTTTACCCATTTCGATAAAACCTCATCATTACCTGCCGCCATCTCTTTTAAGGCTAACGGGACTTGCGGGATCGTTTTCGGGTTTAACATCGCGCTCCAAACTGTCCACGCAAAGTCCCCGTCGTTAAACGCATATTTACTCTCGGCACCCTGCGTCGAGCCTGGAATCTTTCGCAGACGGTTTGTAACTTTCGCAAAGTCATCCAGTAACGATGGGAACAACCTGGATAGCTTCGGATCTCGCTTGAGCCTAGCTTGTAAGTCTTTCAAAGCGGAATCGAATGGATGGATGAAATCCATCCAAGGGGCATGTGGCGGAAAGGGCGAATCGAGAATGACGCTGCGGATATGGTTGGGAAAACTCCGCATCATATTCAGAGCAACGGTCGTGCCGTGTGAAACGGAGTAAATATTCCAATGTTTTATTCCCAGATTCTGTCTAATAGTTTCGGCGTCAGCCGCGGATTGTAGAGATGAGAAATCAGAAAGGTGAACACCATGTTTTAGGCTTTCGTCCCTACAATTAGCATAGGCAGACGTCGTTTTTGAGATCATCTCACTGCGGGGTTGCTTTGCGTTCGAAATCAAGCCCACGGCCAAGCTGAGCGCCGGGCAAAGGGAAGGTTCAGAAAAACCGGTACCGCGATAATCAAAAAAGATAAGTGCGTGATTTTCTCTAAGCTGGGAAAAGGTTTTGGACTGCAAATAACGAGGCATATTTCCGAGCGTTGCAATGCCTGGCCCTCCGTGAAGGTACAACAAAGGCTCCTTCGGAGCTGCGTTCAATGCCGGGGCGACGGCGACAGCCAACGAATACGTTTCGCCTCTCGGAGTCGTGAAATTCCGCTCTACTGGGATCAGATAGCAGGAAACGTCGTTAGTCTCGGCCCAGACCTTGTCGAGGCCGATTTTCTCGCAATCCCGTATTGCAGACGGCTGATCAGGAACTTGCTGACCGAGTCCTGTGAGGCAAATTAAGCCCAAAAGTAGGGAGAGATTTATGAGTTTCATCCGACTTTCTCCGAGAGAAAACGTACGCACAAGACTTTCCGTTAGAACCTTTGATTTCAGCGAAAGTATATTTCATTTTGATGAATTTAGTACAGTTCGCACCGCCATCTTAGCCAGTTTCCATGTTCGGTTCCAATCGATCTTGCCGCCGTCTTCGCGACCCATTATCTTATCGACGAAGATCTTCCGGAAGTCGGCCCCCTCACGTTTTAGCATGAATTCTTTTGCGTAGGGTTTCGCAGTTTCAAAAAAGTTGAATTCCGGGTCCGTGATAATACCGATTCCCTCGAGCGTCATTAAGGCACGCATTATATAAGTAAAGTTCGACGGAAGACGGAACGGATAATCGTACATCACGTCCGCAAGATCATATGTTAGTTCTTTGAAATTGACGTCCTTGAGCTTGAGGTTGAGATGAAACTCAAACATTTTTTCGACTACAGGCCGAACCGACGAAACATCAACTCCCGGCTTCATAAAGTCCAGATCGATCAGATTCTGCGCGATGCCAGCAGGATCTTTGCCAACGACGTTAAAGAACGCGTCTATCATTTTCGATTGCAGTTCCGGCGTGATGCGTCCGACCATTCCGAAATCGAAGAACGCGAGCCTGCCATCAGGCATCACTAACAAATTGCCCGGATGCGGATCGGCGTGAAAGAAACCATCTTCGAGCAATTGCTTCAGGTAAGTTCTTATCAATAAACGATTTATTTTTTCAGGCGAAAGGCTCTGCCGTTCAAGTTCGACTAGATCCGTAACTTTAGTTCCATGTATAAACTCCATCGACAGAACTTTCGACGTGGTCGCGTTCCAATAGATCTTCGGAACGTGAACGTTGTCCCAATTCTTGAAGCTTTCACGAAAACGTTCGGCATTTTTGCCTTCGGCAGCGTAGTCCATTTCTTCGTGAATGGTTTCGTTAAACTCGCGCAGCATTCCAGACCAATCGGCGTTTTCGTTCAATTGCGGAAACCTTTCGGCAAAGTTAGCAACCTTCTTCAATATCTCAAGATCGCCCTTTATCGTCGCTTCAAGATTCGGCCGTTGAACCTTGACCGCGACCTCTTCGCCGCTGTGCAGACGCGCCCTATAAACCTGCCCAAGTGACGCGGCAGCGACAGGCTTCATCTCAAATTCCTTATAAACTTCATTGATCTTCAGTCCGAGTTCTTTCTCGATACGTGCGAACGCGATCTCATTAGCAAACGGCGGCACGTTGTCTTGAAGTTCGCCGAGAGCGACCACGAAAGGCAAAGGCAGAAGGTCGGCACGCGTACCCATAGATTGCCCGATCTTGATAAAGGTCGGGCCGAGCTCGATCAATTTGTCCTTTAACCAGACCGCCTGCTTCTCTTGATTTGCTTCGCGGTTTCGTTCGCTGCCGAGCATGTACCAACGCATTAAAACCACGAGCTGATGAAAGAACCAGAGCTTTATTCCCCAAAGCATTTCTCCATACACCGCCGCCCGAGTTAGCCTCTCAGCTGTTTTCATACGCTCGCGTGCGTATTGACGCTGGGCTTTTTGATGCATCTCATATTGGTCTAGATAAAGATACATCGCCAGTTTTCCTATAACCGCCGATACATGAAAGATACGAAACCAGCCGCGAAGGCCAGTGTATCGGCTCTCGATCTCAGATTCCTTTTGGGTTAGAAATTTCTCTTCCGCGATAAGATGTTCGTTGGTTACATACTCGGTAATCGGTGCAGCTTCGGTCGCGGCCATTGATATTAATGCCGTATCGCCAAGATTCTTTGCCGGAACGGGAGTCAATTTGTCTATTGTCGTAGTGTCGTTCATCCGCCTTTGTATTCGATGCCCAAGCTCATTTCGATGCGAAAATACCGTACTTGTTTTGCATCATAATATCTCCAGCACATTCTTTACGCCCTTGTGCCGAAAATAGTTCAATGCACGAACCGAATCAGCCTCGATTTGGGCCGTTAACTCGCCTATTCCGTTGAACTTCACCTCATCACGAATTCGATGGAGAAAACGTACTCGAAGCACGTCGCCATAAAGATCGCCATCGAAGTCGAAAAGATAAGTTTCGATCGATGGATCAGCGTCGTTCTCAAAAGTCGGGCGAACCCCTATATTCGTTATGCTTCTCCGCCACGTTCCTTCAACAAGTGTCGCGGTCGCATAGACACCGTACCTTGGAATTACACGATTATGGGGTTTTAGATTTGCAGTCGGGAAACCGATCGACCTACCACGCTGAACTCCGCGTTCGATAACGCCCTCAACACCGTACGGACGGCCGAGCATTCGTCGAGCGAGGTTTACGCGGCCTTCATTTAAGAGATGCCTGATCCTTGACGAGCTGATCCTTTGCCCGCGCAGGCGAACCTCGTCAACCTCTTCAGCAATAAACCCTAGCTCACCGCTCATTTTCTGCAAAAGCTCGATATTCCCGCTGCGATCCTTGCCGAAAGCGAAATCTTTGCCCAGATGAACTTCCTTAGCTTGTAGCCTATCGTGAATTATTTCGCGAATAAATATCTCTGCAGGCTGCGCGGCGAACTCCTCATCGAACCGAACAACGATCGTCTGCTCAATACCAAGAACTTCCAAATTCGCGAGCCTTTGATCGAGCGTTTGCAGTAACGGCGGGGCAGACGCGGAATGCAAAACTGCTCGCGGATGCGGGTCGAACGTAATAGCGGTGGGTATGGAATTAACGGCCTTCGCACGCGCGACGACCGTTTGCATTATGCGTTGATGTCCGAGATGCAGCCCATCAAAAACCCCCAACGTCAGCACGGTCGGTTTCTGGATATTCGCGTTATCTGTGCCGTGAAAGATCTTCATGCCGCTAATCGCCAAGATGTTTGTCCGTCATCAGATAGTGTCGCACATAATCTTCGACCGCTGAATCGAGCGGCGTGGTGTCGGCGGCGTATCCGGCATCGCGAATACGGGTGAGGTCGGCTTTGGTATGATATTGATATCGGTCGCGAAGGTGGTCGGGCATGTCGATGAATTCGACATTCTTTGGGAGATCAAGTGCTTTAAAGATCGCATCGGCGAGGGCGTTCCAAGTGTTCATATGCCCAGAACCGACGTTGAATAGCCCGCTGGTTGGGCTCTCCATAAAATGCAGCGTCATATCGACCGCATCCTTTACATAAACAAAGTCACGGCCAAATTCACCGTCGGCGTAATCCGGGTTTGCACTCTTGAAAAGCTGCAGCTTGCCGGTCGAATTGATCTGGTCGAACGCCTTGTTGACCAGCGAACGCATGTCGCCCTTGTGATCTTCGTTCGGGCCGAAGACGTTGAAATATTTCAACCCGACGATCTTATCGAACATCCCGTTCTTCGCTGCGTACTGATCGAACAGGTGCTTTGAATAACCGTAAACATTCAGCGGCCGAAGCTTGTTAAGTTCGTCAGTTCCATCCGCCATTCCCGCCGACCCATCGCCATACGTCGCCGCCGACGAAGCGTAGATAAAACGTATGTCGTTCTTCACCGCCCACCGAGCAAGATCCTGCGTGTAATGATAATTATTGCGGATCATGTAGTCCGCATCGGTCTCTGTCGTCGAAGAACACGCACCGAGATGAAACACGGCCGCCGCGTCCTTGAACTCATCAAGATCCTCAATGAAGTCGTAGCCATCGATATAATCCGCGAACTTCAAGGGAGCAAGATTCTTCCATTTGTCCGTCTCATCAAGCCGGTCAACGATCAAAATATCATCGTACCCAAGCTCATTCAGCCGCCAAACAGTAGTACTGCCTATAAACCCCGCTCCGCCTGTTACGATCAATCTTTTCGTAGTAACCATTAACTTAATGTGGAGCAGATACTATTAGTAACCACCCTCGGCTCTTGCTTGACCTTTATAATACTCGCCAAAAAATCCACGTCCCGAAAAGATCTCAGGATCGATTCCGTTTGGTGCAAGTTTTCGATACTTTTCACGATATAAGATGCCACGCTTTTCCCAATCGTCACTGTCGTCGAACATGAAATAAAACATGTGTGCTGCTAACCCGATCACGTAGAGCATTTCTACGTCATCGAAGATTTTTGGTTCGAAATAAGCATGCACTTTTCTGAGCGTACCATTCAACTCGGCGTTTCTCTTGAGTTCAAAACCGTCGGTCTCGCCGAATCCAGTATCCGATCCTGGTTCAATCATCGCATACCAAGAAATGAAGAATAGGAGTAGGCCAAGTTCTCTGTCTCGTTCGCCCTGCTTCCATTGCCCGCTCAGGATTTTGTAGGCTTCTGCCAATCCACTTTCCTTTTCCGCAAATTCCAATGCTCGAAGGGAAATTGACATATTCAGCACCATGACTTAAGTGGCAATATACTGCACACGACTATGGCTCCGCCCTCCCGAGAAAATCGTCGGTCGATTCCGGGTCCCGTCGATCATCGAGCACAGCGAAGACGTCAACAGTGTCACCGTCGGTACGATAATAGATCGAATATGGAAACTTTGTGCAGACCATTCTGAAGTAAATATCGTTGTACTTCTGATGAACTCCGGCGTAGATGTTTAAAGATCGCAGGTCGGAAATGATAGAACTGAGAAAATAGGCACCAAGCCCGGTTTGTTGACGCTCGTAGAACTTAATCCCCGCCACCATTGTTCGTCGTGCTGACTGAAGGACGCGAATATTCATTACAATTCCGAGCGAAGATCAGCTTCGAATTCATCAAGGCTGATGAACGAGTCTTGACCGTTAGCGATGGCTTTCTCTCGATCCAATAGGTATTCGCGGTGCCAATTAGGCGGTTGTTCGTTCAGATGTCGTTCGCTCATATTCTTCCAAAGAGCTTCCATTAACTCGATCTGCTGCGCCGCTGTCATTTCATCAATATTTGGTATAGTTTGCACGGTCATAGGCAAATTATATCACAGCATTTAGAACGCAAAATGCTCAATCGAATCCATTTCAACCGACTATCTTTTCTTCAGCCCGCCGCCGCCGATGTAGCCGCTGACTTTGAGATAGCTCTGCGGGAAAAGGCGTGCGATGCGACTTAGGATGGCGGCGTCTGCCCCGACGATTATCTGCGGACGCCGGCGTTTCATTCCTCGAGAAATTATCTCAGCAGCGTCGTCCGGCGAAGTTTTTGCGAGAAGCTTGTTTTGAAACTTTCGGTGTTTCTCTTTCTGCTCGTCGGTCATCGTTACGCCCGAGCTGATCCGAGCATTGTTAACGATGTTCGTCGCAACGCCGCCAGGATGTACGGCCGAGACCGCGATGTTGGTGCCCTCAAGTTCATGTCGAAGAGCATCGGTAAATCCGCGAACGGCGAACTTGCTCGCGCAATATGCCGCTTGTCCGGGCGGTGCGATCAATCCGAAAAGGCTCGAAATATTTACGATGTGTGCGGACTTTTCTTTTTCTAAATGATGAAGGAAAAACTTTGTGCCGTGAACCACGCCCCAGAAATTTATTCCCATCAGCCATTCGATCTCGTCGAGCGTGACCTCACTAAAATTCCCGCCGAGTGCGACACCGGCGTTATTGATTACATGCGAAACACGTCCGTGCTGCTCAACCACTGAATCGGCAAATCCACTCATTGCGTTTCGATCCGAAACGTCAACAGAGTGCATGGTTACCTTAACCGGAAATTCTTCTAGCAGTTTTGCCGTCTCGGCAAGTTGCTCTTCGTTCACATCCGCGATCGCGAGCCCCGCGATTCCCTCACGAGCAAAACGCAACGCCAACGCACGGCCGATCCCGGAAGCTGCACCGGTGATAACCGCAACACTCTCTTTAGTCAGGCTCATAATTTTTTCTGAACTAGCGTGTAAGAAATTCCATTGTGCCATCATTTACTCGTCCAAAGCGAAGCATCGCAAGATCTTTGACGTAATTCTGATGCAGCCGCCACGGCGTTTTTGAACCTTGCTTTGGAAGTTCATGAAGCGCACGCATGACATAGCTCGAATTGAAATCAAGAACGGGCTCGGGCTTTAGCGTCGGATCGGAAATACGCGGGACGCACGCAGCGTAACCATTGCGATCCATGTACTTCATGAGCCGGCAAACATATTCTGCAGTCAGGTCACATTTCAGCGTCCAAGAAGCATTCGTGTAGCCAAACGCTTGGGCCAAATTCGGCACATCGCTGTACATCATCCCCTTGTACGCCATCACCTTCGAAAGATCGACCGTCGCACCATCTACCACCAATTCAAGCCCTGCCATGATCTTCAAGACCAGCCCGGTCGCGGTGACAACAACGTCCGCTTCAAGTACGTTGCCATTTTCCAAACGAATGCCATTTTCGATAAACGAATCGATTTGGCCCGTGACGATAGAGGCACGGCCTTCGCGGATAGACGTGAAAAGATCGGCATCGGGAACAAGGCAAAGCCGCTGATCCCAAGGATCATAAGTCGGAGTAAAATGCTGCTCGACCGCCTCGGCCCCTAACTCGCTTTCGACGCCTTTTGCGATCAAGCGTTTCATAACCGACGGCCGCTTTTTCGAGAACTGGTAGAAGAATATCTGGCGAAAAACGTTTTTCCAGCGGGTTGTTGCATAGGCTACCTTCGCCGGGAGCACGGCACGTAGCCCGTTCGCGATCTTGTCCTTGGCGGGCATCGAAACAACATACGTCGGCGAACGCTGTAGCATCGTGACATGTGCAGCGGTTTCGGCCATCGCCGGTACGAGCGTCACGGCAGTCGCGCCGCTTCCAATTACGACAACGCGTTTACCGGCGTAGTCCAAACCCTCAGGCCATTTCTGCGGATGAACGACCGTGCCCTTGTAATTCTCAAAGCCGGGCCAATCCGGCGTGTAACCCTTCTCGTATTCGTAATAACCGGTGCAGAGATATAGAAAATTGCAGGAGAATTCGACGTTCTCAGCTTCCTCAGTTTGGAGTTCCGCCTTTAGGCGGCTCTTGGTTGCAGTGGGTCCCTCGTCGGTTCGCACCGAAGCCCGCTGAAGCGGGAACTCCGAACACTCGACCTGCACCGTCCATCTCGCGTCTTCCGACGACCACTCCGCACGCTTAACCCTATGCCCGTATCGTATTTCTTTATCAAGATCATATTCGCGTGCCGTGTCGCGTATGTAATTCAAGATCGCCGGCCCGTCTGCTATCGCTTTCTGCTCGTTCCACGGCCGAAACCGATACCCTAGCGTGTACATGTCCGAATCCGAACGCACGCCCGGATAACGAAACAGATCCCAAGTCCCGCCCATCGCCTCGCGGCCCTCAAGTATCGCGAACGTCTTCTCCGGACAATCCATCCGCAGCCGAGCCGCCGCCCCAACCCCCGAAAGCCCCGCACCAACTATAAGGACGTCAAAATGCTCCATTTACCAACCAAGGATATAAGCGAACATAAGTGGAGCGACTATTGAGGCGTCGGATTCTAC
>JBGTKQ010000163.1:0-44740 GCA_041744555.1 Pyrinomonadaceae bacterium | reverse complement strand
AGTTTGAGTTCATCATTGGCGTCGGCGATCTCATGGGCGAATACGTCGGAGTCGCAGCGGACGAACCGTTTTGATTGGTGACGTATCCCGTATTAGTATTCGCGTTACGCAGATTCGCATTGTTTGTCGTGCTGGTACAGGCCATAAGCCCGCCTGAAACACTAACCAAAAAACTCAAAGCAATTATTTTCTTCATATTCCTGTCCACTTATTATCTTTTTAAAGGTAGTAGGCGAACCGACCTGAATCGAAGGCGACGATAGTGCTTTGATTTGGTCGGCCCGTCCATACATACACTCGGTCTATCGATAGATATGCTGTCCGCGATGGTTGTTCTTCCAATCGCTTTCAAAATATTCTGCGTCTTCAGGCGATCTGGGCGTTACGCCTAGAACAGTTCCGCCTTCCTGAATACCCGTTTCGTAGAGTTTTGCTCTGTCTTCCGGAATGCCCCAACCGATGAGTGCACCGACAAGTCCTCCGGTCAATCCACCGGCGCCGGCACCGGCAAGAGCGGCCGCCAGCGGTCCCCAAATTACCAATCCGACGCCAGGCAAAACCAGATTAGTGCCGATCGCGGCGACGCCGCCAATGATCGCACCGAGCGTTCCGCCGATCGCTCCGCCAACGCCCGTGCCTTCCGCTGCCTTGCTTCCAAGTTCGGAGTCAGAATCGTTCGCATAGTGCTTTTTGCGCGTGTCGTCTGACATAACTACGTTGATCTCTTCGTCAGAGTATCCACGGTCGCGCAGCGACCTATAGGCGCTTTCCGAACTGTCTTTGTCGTTAAACAATCCAGTTAACATACCGGTTTCCGTTTGTGATTTTGTTGCTTGATTTTCCATTCTTACACCGTTCCCTCTATTCGATCGAAAATTTGCCAAACGTGTGGGCACACACCTAAACATCGCGTAAAAACTTGAGTAAGCTGAGTGTAACGAGATTATGCCGGGAAGTCTGTATGCTGCCGCACACAGTGAAATGGCGAGGCATTATCGCCCTTTGTCTATGCGACGTTAATTTCTGAATTTTGAGTAAGACTTATACGATCGGCAAATAACTTGAGGCTTCAGCCAAAAAGCCAGACACGAATGCCCGGCTTTCCTGATCAAAATTGGCGTTCAAATTACGGAACGTCTATCGTCATATCTTTACCCGAGAAGCTAAAGTTTGGCCGTTTGCGGCCTTTCATGAACTTCGCAGCGGTTTGAGACAGAGCCGTGATTATCATCGGTAGAGCGATCGACGGATCGGCTGGCACAAATGCAGTAGTCGCTCCCTTCCCAAGTTTGCCGAACGTACTTGTATGCGTTCCGCTATACGACGGCGTTCGCGTATCGAGCGGCACCGCATCGGTAGCGATCGAGATAGCGTATTTGTGCCCACGCGGCGTGGTCCGCGTAATGTAGGACGCGATCTCGGTCATGTCGATCATGCTCTGGCTGCTGGTGCTGCCTAGCGTGATCAGACCCGAAATGCGAGTTTTCTGAGCGATCGTCATCATGTCCATCGCATCCTGAGTAGTATCGAACATGAACTGCGATTTCTTTTCGAATCGAGCCCGAGCGATGCCAACCGATATTTCGCTGCCGAGAAGATCCGGGCAAAATATCGGGATGCGTGCTTTGAACGCCGACGTAATGATGCCGTCTTCGTGTGCTATCTCGGCCAGTTCGCGGCCCATCAGATGAAGAAACTCGCGGTTTGAATATCCACGCGAATGATCAAGTTGGTTGATCACGCTCCCGATCCACTCGTCGGCTTCCTGATATTCTTCACGGTTAGCGAGAACATCGCCCATCCGTTTGATGTCCGAAGCTTCAAGCTCTTCGTCGGACATGCTCGGATGTGCCTGATAGTGATTGCGGCCAAGCGTTTCGTGAATATCCTGAAATATCACCGAACCCGACATAACAAGCACATCGACAAAACGGTTTTTGATCACATAGGCCAAAAGCCGACGCATTCCAGAGGTGACGAGATTGCCCGATCCACAAACATAGATCGTAGTGTTATCGTCAAGCATGTCCAGCCAAATGCGGTGTGCCTCGGCAAGCTGTTTCGCGCCGAAACCGGCACCTTCCATTTTTTCAAGCAGGCCTGCAACCGAGCGGTCACGATCGATCGGCACCGATCGGGTCGGTACGGTCAGAAACTTTGAGGCCTTCGTCTTCTTTTGAGCTACCATAATTTCGTTATCATTAAAAAGTCTAATTTTGCGGCTGATGTCAGCTAGCGTTTGGAGGACGGGTTCAGCAAATCTTCGTCCGTTCGCCGCCAATCGCGTGATCCTTAATCATTTGTGCCGTTCGGCGATAAATACGTATAACTTTCCGCCTGATTTTCGTAAAACTCTATTAGTTGATTACCTGCTTTTGTCGAAAGTTCACCTTGTTTTATCCGCTTCATAACGGAGCGGCGGAATTGATCGTGAAGCTGATCGGCGTCGAACCGCACGGTCGATAGCGTATCCGCTAAGGTCGCTCCGTAGATCACTTTCTTAATAATATAGCCGTCATCTCCGATAAAAATATGAGCCTCATGTGGTACGCCGAATAGGTTGTGGTTGTTTCCCATCACCTCCTGATACGCACCGACCAGCATCATTGCCAGATAATAGGGCTCATTATCGACTAATTTGTGCAATTCAAGCACGGGTTTTACATCGTGAAGATCCACGAACTTATCAACTATACCGTCTGAATCGCACGTTATATCACATAGCGTAGCATATTCTGTCGGCTTTTTGTTGAGTTTATGTATTGGAATAATTGGGAATAGCTGTTCCAGAGCCCAATTGTCCGGCATCGATCTAAAGACCGAGAAATTTGCCAGGTATTTTGCACACATCAACCGGCGAAGCTCGTCGAACTCCTCCGAAACATACTTCTTCTGCTGAGCAAAACCATCCGCACTCTCGCAGATATCCCAGAAAAGAACTTCGCCCTTGCCCTTATCTTCAAGTGTGATCAGGCCCAAATTGAACATCGTAAACAGTTCTTCACGGTGTTCGATAGCGTCGTGATAATACTCGCGGTAATTCTTACCGGTGATCGTTTCGCGTAGATCATGAAGCTCTTTGACCACTTGCGGATCGTCTTCATCGACGGTCATTGGCGTAAGATCTTCTACGACCGTCTCGATCTCGTCCTGAATGTTCGTAACCAAGATCGCGTGATAAGCGGAAAGATAACGGCCCGATTCCTGAATAATTGTAGGATGCGGGACGTTTTCGTCATCGCAGACCATCTTGATCATGTAGATGACATCGTTAGCAAACTCCTGAGCGTTGTAGTTTGCCGATGATTCGTAGGATGTTCGTGAACCGTCGTAATCGACGGCCATGCCCCCGCCGACATCAAGATATTCGATCGGAATGCCCATTTGCCGAATCTTGGCGTAGGTTCGAGCGGCTTCCTTCATAGCATTCTTGATGCGTTTTATATCAGTTAGCTGCGATCCGATATGGAAATGGAGCAGCTTCAACATATCTATCCGACCGGAATCTTGAAGTTGGCGGATCACATCGAGAATCTCGGTCGTGGTAAGACCAAATTTTGCCGCTTCGCCGCCGGATTTTTCCCATTTTCCCGATCCTTTGGAGTAAAGTTTTACGCGGACGCCGATCATCGGCAGCTTTGTATCTGGGTTTTCTTCGGTCGCCTCATTTGCTAGTTCGAGCGAATGCTGAAGTTCGCTCATCTTCTCGATGACGATCACTACGTTCTTTCCCGCTGCTGCACCGGCAAACGCGAGTTTCACAAAATCGCGGTCTTTAAAACCGTTTAGAACCAATAAGCTATCAGCAGATTGTTCAAGGGCAAGGCCTGCATACAATTCGGCCTTTGAACCGGCCTCTAGGCCAAA
This sequence comes from Pyrinomonadaceae bacterium, assembly GCA_041744555.1. Lineage (GTDB taxonomy): Bacteria > Acidobacteriota > Blastocatellia > Pyrinomonadales > Pyrinomonadaceae > OLB17. The sequence goes on along the minus strand of JBGTKQ010000163.1, from coordinate 40,873 downwards.
ATTGTAGCGTGAACCTTCGCGCAAATATTCTTCGATCACGGCCCGGTTCTGATTGACCTTCATCGGATAAACGCAAAGATGGCCGCCCTCATAATCAAACTCGCGGATCGCCTTTTTGAACGCAGATTGGAGTTTCCGTATCTGGCCGACGAGCAGTTGCGGGAATCTCAATAAGACCGGCGTATTCACACCGCGTTTTCTCAGGTCGTCGATGATCTCCTTAACGTCAGCGGTCAAAGATTCATTTTCCGGTGCAATGACCACAAGATTGCCCTTGCGATTTACACCGAAGTAGCCGGCTCCCCAATTGTCGATGCCATATGTTTCAATGGTCTGCTCAGTTATTGAACTCAATTTGGCTCTCCAGAATTACGATCGCTTAAATACCCATGTCCAACAAAAACTCTAAGTGTGGTAAAAATCGTCAGAAAAATAAACAGTGATTTTTTTCACCATTTGAATTTGGTTTCTAAGTACGCACATACTTTGAAAAAAGTGGCACATTTCTTGCGAAGAAACCTACCGAGACCGGTTTACGTCTCCGAATAGTGAGGCCGAAACCATTGAAAGGATTGAAGTTACGAAACTTCCCCCGAATCAAGGCAGAACGAACTGTCAATATTTGGTGTCAAAATATGTCACCACTGACTGTTTGTTCGACAACAAATGTGAGGCACGCAAAGATGCGAAAGGAAAAAGAAAGAGGGTTCTCATTAATTGAACTACTGCTCGTAGTGGTCATAATTGGCGTTGTGGCAGCTTTAGCAGTGCCGGCATACCAGCGAGCGACAAAGGCTGCTGAAAACGGTGCGGTTTTCTCCACGCTTAGGGTAATAGCGTCCACGCAAGTTACGTTTTTCAGCCAAAATAGCCGCTTTGGGCGGTTGGCGGAGATCAACCAAGTTGTGGGCAATGGTCTCGGGGTCAACACGCCTGATCGTATGATCAGGGGGACCTTTTTATTCGAAATGACTCCGGTGGTCCCGACCGACGCTGAACTGAAATCGGAATACGTCATAACAGCGACTCGCAATATTCCCGGAGAACCGATGATCCAATATGAACTAACACAGACGGGCGAGATCAAACAGATCCGTCCGTAACTACAAAATTGCCCACCTTCCCCCAATACGCGGGGCGTTCTACTTAAGAGACCCCTGGAGCACCCCGCTCCCACCCTACATTACAGTCACAAAAGCTGGTGAATTAAATGAATGTATTCGAGAACCTCATCGAGGAGCTAAAGGAAGACAATTTGATCGAATCGACCGTTTTGGATGCCGAAAAGCAGAGAGCGCGAGAGGAGATCCTCGAAAAGGCTTCGCAATTCGACGACGACGATGATGACCTCGAATCGCACGATCTCCATATATCCCATCCGACCGCTGACGCGGATACAGAGAGCACGGACGAAGCAAATCCAGCAGAGTTTTACCGCAAACGTGCGATGGAGGAAGTTTCAAGTCTTCAGATGGTAGGTAACGTACTTACCGGGATCGAACGCGAACATATGAAGGTTGCGGGCCAGGTTTACGATGACCTCGAGGCCAAGAAAGCACTTCACAAATTCGTTCAGTTTTCCGGCGACCCTGATTCGGATGAGCACGCGGAGGCTCGGCAGCTTTTGCTAAAGGAAACGGAAGCCTGGTATTTCGCATTGGCCGAACGCGACGGCCAGATCTCGGTCGCCAACCTTCGCCGATTTTGCGAAAACTCCACGCCGGCCCTAAGTTCACAAGCCCTGATCGCACTTGCCAGATTCTACCGGAACGCACCATTTACCGAACTTGTTCGAGGGAAGTTTGACTATGTAATGACCCGTTTATTCTCGCGTGAGGTTGAAGACGAGAAGCGAAAGCTCCTATTTGGCCGGATAGAAATGATCGGTCATATTACTACGCTTTATTCAAACTGGTCGAGTCTTTCGTTGTATTCATCGCCAGACTACGCTGACCTCGTCAGAGTTCAAACCTTAGCTTTTAGCGAGTTCGCGGCCGCGGCTGAATCTGCGGCGTCGCTCGACAATCTTCTAAAATTTGATGTGTTTGAACGTGTCCGCCAGACAAAGGAAAATTTGTCAGATATGTTCTTCACTCCGGAAATAACTGCAGCGGCGATAGATTGCAATCTTCGGATCGGCAACAAGTTTGTAGAAGTTGTTCACGCCGAACGTGTCACCACAACACCGGAGGGAATCGAAGAGAAATACGGATACACTTACGACCAAGTTGTCTCAGATGCCGCCGGAAAGACACTTCACTTGGTCGAGATCCTTAAAGGAGCTCCCGCGGTGATCGAGAAAACGAATTTGATCGATGAGGCAGCAAATTCAATTGCGACGTATGAGCGAGCTCCCGTTGAAGAAAAAACTGGAAGCTTTTCCTTCCTGCGAGTTAATAAATGGCTTCTCGCTGCTACGTTACTTATCGCCGGTTTGAGTCTCGGGCTTTACCTTTGGGCGGACCAATATGAAACCTCACAATCGATAGCCTCGGTTGCCGCTGAGTTTGATTTTGGTGGCTCGGGCGTTGAGAAATATATTCGGAGCGCAAAGAGATCTACTGAAACCGTTTATGGAATAACGATGCCTGACTGGGAATTGCTTGATGAAAAAGGCCAGAAGCAAGTGCTGCAGAATGCTCTTACTTACATAAGCGGAAAAGGAGCAAACAAGGTTCATCTGTCGAACGGTAAAGGGCGAACTGTAGGTTTTGCTTCACTAACAAAGGTTGAAGTATATCAACAATAAACCGACAAATATGGCCAAAATATTGTTTGAAGCAACATAAATGTCGGATATTGATCGACTTGCCCATATCTTAATTTGTTGCAAAAATGAGATAAGTACAGCATTTGCATCAGTTGCAAATATTCATTGCTTTCGGCATACTTCTTGAAGAAGGATCTATCGTGCCGTGCCGTTCAATACGAATCAGTTTCTGACCGATCGTTACATTCTAGTGACGATCGGTTCTTTAGCGCGCGGGGCTGCAGATTTGAAGAAATACAATTTTTAACGGAGTTTAAATGAACGCTAAGAACGTATTACATTACGCTACCGACCAGGAGGCGAAGTTTGTGTCGATCAGATTCACGGACCTTATCGGCTCGTGGCATCACCTTACATATCCCATTTCCCAATTGACCGAAGATTCATTTGAAGATGGTTTTGGCTTCGATGCTTCTAGCTTGCGTGGATGGGCCGCAATAAATGAGTCCGATATGTTATTGATTCCGGACGCGGGCCGGTTTTGGATAGATCCGTTCGCGGACGAAACCACGATGTGCTTGATCGCAAACGTAGTAGATCCGATAACAAAAGAAGGATACGGTCTAGATCCAAGATCGGTTGCTGTTCGAGCCGAAAGTTATCTTAAGTTTACCGGTGTTGCCGATACTATTTTCGTTGGTCCGGAAGCTGAGTTCTTTGTTTTTGATGAAGTTTCATATCGAAACGATCAGAATACCGCGGGTTTTTCGGTGAATTCTGAAGAAGGTCATTGGAACTCCAGCCGCCAAGGAACTGACTTGTATCCGAACAACGGATTTCATATTCGACCGAAAGAGGGATATGTGCCGGTTGCTCCGCTGGATACCTTGATCGATCTGCGCAATACGATCTCCAATCTGCTCGGCGAGGTCGGCATTGACGTTGAATGTCATCACCACGAAGTTGCGACGGCTGGGCAGTGCGAGATCGATTTCAGATTCTCGAATCTGCTGCACACCGCCGACAACGTGATGCTTTTCAAATACATTGTGAAGAATACTGCTGTGGCCCACGGCAAGACCGCGACCTTTATGCCGAAACCGATCTACGGCGATAACGGTTCGGGAATGCATTGCCATCAATCGCTCTGGAAGGATGGCGAACCGCTGTTCGCCGGTGACCAATATGCCGGACTTTCCGAAATGGCTAAGTTTTACATCGGCGGTCTGTTGAAACACGCACCGGCATTGGTCGCGTTCGCCGCTCCGACAACAAACAGTTACAAGCGATTGGTTCCGGGGTTCGAAGCTCCCGTCAACCTTGCGTATTCGGCTCGAAACAGGTCGGCGGCAGTACGAATTCCGATGTTCTCATCGTCGCCAAAGGCGAAACGGCTTGAGTTTCGACCGCCCGATCCAAGCTGCAATCCGTACATCACTTTTGCGGCTTTACTAATGGCAGGGCTCGACGGCATTCAGAACCGGATCGATCCGGGAGCGCCGCTCGATAAGGACATCTACGATCTTCCGCCGGAAGAACTGGCCAATGTTCCGTCATTGCCGGGAACTTTGGATGAGGCTTTGACAGCTTTAGCGAATGATCATGATTTCTTGCTCAAGGGAGACGTTTTCTCGACCACAATGATCGAAAAATGGATCACCTACAAACGTGAAAAAGAGATCACACCGCTCCGCTTGCGTCCGCATCCGCTTGAGTTTTCGATGTATTACGACATCTAAGATCGCAAAATAATCGAGGTTGTCTGGTAACTGAATTTCCGGACAGCCTCTTTTCATTGTTCCAAAATATCCCCAACTAAGGCGTTGTGACTATCGAGTAGATGGCTGAGAACTGGGAAATGGGAAATGGGTTGATTGTTCCTTGCAGAACGGCGCGATATTCGCGGGCTTCGGGTTCGCCATCGACGGAGCGTTGCTTATGGTTGCCGGGTTTAATTTTCTGGTGATAAATTCCATCGTATCGCAGGACGTTAGTTCAAAAATCAAATAAGTATGTCGTGAATTTTTTCGATGAGAATTGCAATATAGCAGGCCTGACCCCGATGCTCTTGCCGATGCTCTGTCGGTTTGACTTAAACTCCCGCAACTAACAGTTAAATTTTTGTCTTCTGTCTCGTATTTCGTTGAACAGCGCCTTTGAAGTATTATTACGAATAGGGAATAAGTGTCTTCTCTGGTCAAATATTTTGTTTATGCGCTTAAAGATAAATACTGTCCTTTTTTTGTGTTTTATAACTACGACTTTGGCTTGCAGTTCGGAGGAAGGCGCCAAAAACGCCAATTCGGTCAATGCACCGGTGAACATCGCGGCGAATGTTCCAGTGGTTGATTTTAACGCGAACGTTGATCCAACCGTTAACGCCAATCAGGCCGTATCGAACGTGACGTATCCGGGTGTGCCAGTTGAGGGAGCGATCAAACCGACGACACTTACGGCACCTGAAGATTCCGAATATACTATGCAGTTGACGGATGTTGGGGTTGAAACCCGAACGTTCAAAAACCATCCTCAATTGCTAAAGGTCGTAAAAACCATCACAGCGAAAGAACAGACAGTAAAGGTCTATTTAAAAGATGGGCGCGTGATCCCAATACCAGCGGAAAAGGTAAGTTCCATGAGGATCGACGCAGCCGCGACCTTTCTTAACGCTGCAGGCGTAAAACCGGCGCCGGGCATCTCTCGCGAAGAAGAAAAGAAACTTCTCGATGCGAAAAGGGAGGCTAAAAAACAAGCTGGGGAACAGTAAACTTTGTGATTGGCTATGGACCGAATCAGCATAAAATGTCCATGTTGCGAAGCAGCGATCACGATCGATGGCCGGACCGGATCGATCATTTCATTTGACGAAAAAAAGGCTGTCCACGGTTCGTTCGAAGATCTAAAGGGCGACCTTGCGAAGAAAGCCGAGATGCGCGATCAGCTATTTAATCAAGAAATGTCGTCTGTGAAAGATCGCGAACGGTTGCTTGAAGAAAAATTCCAGGAAGCACTGAAAAAAGCCGGCCCGGACACCGGCAAACCATTTCGAAATCCGCTTGATATGGATTGAAATTAGGCGAGATCCTTTTCCATGACCCCAAGTCCCAATAAATCGATTATCTCAGCGGCTGAACGAGTTTTCATCGCACTCGATGTTGACAGGGCAAGCGATGCGCTTGAAATTGTCGATGAATGTCGGAGCTTTGGCGTTGGTTTTAAGGTCGGACTTCAGCTTTTTACGAATGCCGGTCCGGGATTTGTAACTCAGCTTGCTGCGGCCGGTCATCGCGTTTTTCTTGATCTGAAGTTTCACGACATTCCGAACACGGTCGCCAAGGCGAGCGTCGAAGCCGCAAAGCTGGGCGTATGGATGTTCAATTTACACGCACTTGGCGGCAGCGAAATGATGAAGGCCGCAGTTGGAGCAGTAAATGAAGCGGTCGAACGGGAAAGGCTAACACGGCCAAAAATGATCGCGGTTACGATCCTCACAAGTTCTGACGCAAATACGATGTCCGAGGTAAGCATTTCGACCCCGATCGACGAGCAAGTGATCAAGCTAAGTGTGCTCTCAGCCGGATCAGGTTTAGACGGCGTAGTCGCCTCGGCACGCGAGGCGCTTTCGATTCGCAGATCGATAATGCAAGATTTTCTGATCGTTACTCCGGGAATTCGCCCGGATAATGCAACAAATGACGACCAAAAGCGTGTGACAACTCCTACCGATGCGATCGCTTCGGGAGCGGATATTCTTGTGATCGGAAGACCGATAACCGGAGCCGCGAACAAGGCCGCCGAATTAGAAAGGATATTGACCGAGATCGACGATTCCAGCCGATGAATTTTACCTCACTAAATAGATTTCGATCGACCTTCCTCGACCTTGCGAAATTCGCCTGTGCGTGCGCGTTTACGAGTATTGTTTTCATTTCAAACGTCGCCGGCCAGAGTGTTTTCGTGCCGTCAACTCAGTTTCGAATTGGGGAAAAAATAACGTACAACGTCTCTTTTGGAAGCTATCCGATCGCTGGGTATGCGGAAACTCGAGTCGCTTCGCGCGGAAAATTGAACAATCGAGAAGTGGTCGAATTAACAGGAAAGTTTAAGACCATCGGTTTATTCAGTGCCCAAAAACTCATTGACGAAACAATGGTGTCTTTTGTTGCACCCGAAAGCGGCATGCCAATATTTGCAAAGCGAACAGATCTATCCGCAGGGTTGCCGATCGATACTGTTACCGGTTTTTTTGATCCGACCAACTCCGGTTCAGACATTCTTTCCTCGATATATAGAATTCGATATTCAACGACGGGCGGCGTTTTCAATCTCGTCGATGGTGATCGGTCGAGTTCTGTTACATATGTCCAGGTTGGAACTGAAACTGTGAACGTCGAGGCAGGTGAATTTGACACCACGATCTATGAGATTCAGAGCGAGGCTCTGACCGGTTTTGGCATCCAGTCGGTACGGGTAAATATCGACAACACGGGAAATCGCGTTCCTGTAATGTTTCGGATCAAGGTCGACAGCGGGGAATTTGTTGCGAAGGCAAACAGTATTCAATTGGCCGAAACGCCTGTTTCTCCAACACCCACTCCGATTCCGGTCGTAACGCCCATTCTAACGCCGGGCCCGAGCCCGACGCCGACACCAGATATTTATGTCGATAATCGACCACTTGCGAACGAGATCCCATTCGTTCTGGGTGAAAAGATCGAATTCAACGTTAGGGTCGGAAACCAGCAAGCCGGGCGATTTACGATCCACGTTCGCGAACGGAAGCGATTCAATAATTTGGACAGCCTTTTATTAACGGCGACCGTGACCAATGCCCACAACGGGATCGCGGCATTTGCCTTAAACGATCGAATGACCGTTCAAGTCGACCCTCTTACGCTGCTGCCACAAAAGTTTGACACGGTGTTTATCGGGAATCTTGCGGCTTTTAGTCAAACCGCGACGTTCAATTCTGATCTGGGTAAAGTGAACTTTGGCGGGGCCAATTCTGTAGATGTTCCGGTTGGTACACATTCGGTGCTCTCGCTTTTATATGCGATGCGTTCGTTTCGTTTGACCCCCAGCAGAGTTCTTACTGATCCGGTAAACGATACACGGGTAGCTGTGTTTTGGGGCCAGAAACCTTATGTCTTTGTGATTCGGCCGACATTGGACGAGGTAGAGCTTGCCGACGGAACCAAGGTCGAGACGATCGTAGCCTCGATAACTACCGGCGAGCCGATCTTAGACCAACTACAACCCAAAGTGTGGATCAGCCAAGATGGCCGACGCTTGCCGGTACGGATCCAACTCGGAACTTATCGCTTCGATATCGATCGAACCGCAGTCGAAATTCCTTAAAATTACCAATTAGCTGAACTCTTTATAATCTTAATTCGTATCTGAAATTGGATTTCAATTCCAATTAGATTAAGCTTGAATTAGGAGTTTAGATGAAGCAAATTTTAGCAACATTACTTTTCGTTCTATTGATATCCATACCCTCCGGTTTTGCCCAAACCGACGACGACAAGGCCGGCATTCGCCAAGCTGCGTTGAGCTATGCAGAAAGCTGGTATGAGGGCGACGGTGCAAAGATGGAATCGGTCCTGCATCCCGATCTCGCGAAGCGTATTGCGCGAACAAATGCTCAGAATCGGAGTTCGCTTGATCAAATGAGTGCGCTCACGCTCGTTCAAGCGGCACGCGGCGGTTTTGGCAAAAGCACTCCAAAAGAAAAGCAGCAAAAAGACGTAACGATCCTCGACGTTTATCGTGGTGCCGCCACGGTAAAACTGGAAATGCTCGGCTGGATCGATTACATGCATATCGCAAAATTTAACGGAAAATGGGTCATCGTAAACGTGCTTTGGGAGACTAAGCCCGCTCCGGTCGAAACGAAATAATGATGAACTTGGCAGAAATTCCGGTCGGCGGATCAGCAATGGTCGAATCGGTAAACGGCAGCGGGACGGCGCCGAAGCGTCTGATGGAAATGGGCATCGTACCCGGCGTCTCGATCCGCGTGATCAAGGCCGCTCCGTTCGGCGACCCGATCGAAGTAAGGCTAATGGGTTATAACTTGGCGCTTCGGCGAAACGAAGCGTCTGCTGTGAAAGTTCTCCAGTTATGACCTATCCGGGATAAATGGCCACAGAAACGCTCACATTTGCCCTTGCCGGAAACCCCAACGCCGGAAAGACGACTCTGTTCAACGCCTTAACGGGCTTGCGGCAGAAGGTCGCGAATTTTCCCGGCGTTACCGTTGAACGAAAGGTTGGTAAATGGGAAGCCTCCGGCACGCTTGTCGATCTTATCGATCTGCCGGGCTTGTACAGCCTTGATGCAACTTCGATCGACGAAGATATCGCACGCAGAATTCTTTCCGGCGAGACTGATGGCACCGAACGGCCGCGAGTTGTTATTGCAGTTGTTGACGCGACCAATCTTGAACGCAACCTTTATCTTGTAACGCAAATTCTCGAACAGGGAAGTCCTGTCGTTGTCGCAATGACGATGGTGGATGTTTTTGAGAAACAAGGGCATCAGGTTGACGTTCAGAAACTCTCCAATATGTTGGGCGTGCCGGTCGTTCAGGTCGATGCCCGAACCGGCCGCGGTCTTGAAGAACTTGCCGAGACCGCGGTTGAACGATCGCGAAAAGTACACGAAACCAAAGTTGGCTTTACGGCGGACGAAGATTCGAATCCGATCTTCCGCCGATACAAGCGGATCTCTGACATAGTGCAGGCGACAATTCGGCATAACGACACTGAAGCCCACGCGTTTTCCGATAAGATCGACCGTGTACTAACACATCGTGTTTTTGGGCTACTGATACTCCTTGGGGTTTTATTGCTGATCTTCCAGGCGATCTTTTCGTGGGCGGCATTACCAATGGATCTGCTCGATCGATCGTTTGGTGCATTGGCGGACGCGGCGAAATCCGTGATGCCCGCGGGCATTTTGGCCGATCTGGTCGGTGACGGCATCATCGCAGGTGTCGGCGGTGTTCTGATCTTTCTTCCGCAGATCATACTGCTCTTTCTATTCATTTCGATACTCGAAGATTCCGGATATATGGCTCGTGCTGCTTTCCTTATGGATAAGTTGATGAGCCGTGTAGGTTTGCACGGAAAGGCATTTCTTCCGCTGATAAGCAGCTTCGCGTGTGCGATTCCTGGGATAATGGCAACCCGCACGATCGAGGATCGTCGAGACCGATTCACCACAATAATGATCGCGCCGTTCATGAGCTGTTCGGCACGATTACCGGTTTATACACTGATGATCGCGGCGTTCTTTTCAACGCAAACCGTCTTCGGCGTGATCTCGATCGGTGCGATCATCATGCTCGGAATGTATCTGCTCGGGATCGTGGTCGCGGTCATTTTTGCATTCATCTTCAAACGCACCGTTCTCAAAGCACCACCGCCGCCGTTCATTATGGAGATGCCGCCGTATCGACAGCCAAATCTGCGAACGGTGCTGCAAAACGTCTTCGAGCGTTCGTGGTTATTCGTGAAACGGGCCGGAACGGTGATCCTTGCGATATCAATACTGCTTTGGGCATTGGCATATTTTCCCAGAGTGTCGGAACCACTTGCGGTAGCGGGTGGTTTAACGCAGGCGGAAATCGCCGAGCGGCCAACGGAAACAGGATCCGAAAGTCGACAGCTCGAACAGAGCTTTGCCGGAATGCTGGGCCATGCGATCGAACCGGTGATCGCACCGCTCGGCTTTGATTGGAAGATCGGCATTGCATTGATCGCGAGCTTTGCCGCAAGGGAAGTTTTGGTTTCAACGCTTAGCATCATTTACAATGTTGGGAAGGACGCTACCGAGGAATCGGAATCGCTGCTTTCTGCGATCCGAGACGCAAAACGAAGCGATGGTTCGAACGCCTGGACGCCGCTGACAGCCATCACGTTGATGGTGTTTTTCGTGCTTGCGATGCAGTGCATGTCAACGGTTGCCGTTGTTCGCCGCGAAACGAACTCGTGGCGTTGGCCACTGTTTATGGTGGCGTACATGACGGTATTGGCGTACGGAGCGGCGTTTATAACTTATCAGGGCGGTAAGCTTTTAGGATTTAGTTAGATCGATGGATACTCAGCTCTTGATCGTAGTTTTTATCATTGCTTCGGCAATCGTCTTTTTTGGCGTTGGCTTTGTTCGTCGTGCCCGCAAATTCAAATCCGGCACAGATTGTTCTGGTGAATGCGGTTGTTCGGCCGCGAAACAAACATCCAATTGACCGACGACCGCACATTTCTCACGGCTGGCGTTAAGTCGATGTTTGTCTCGACGCTTTCCTTTGCACTTGCAAATATCTTAGTAAAACAGGTCGCACACATTCCGGCGATGGAGGTCGTATTTTTCCGTTGCGCGGTTGCGACGGCTTTTTGCTTGTATGGATTGCATCGCGTCGGCGGTGACTGGAAAGGAACAAGCAGGACATTGCTACTATTGAGGGGTATTTTTGGGACCATCGCACTTTACCTTTTTTTCACCACCGTACAGAACATTCCGCTTGCTTCGGCGATGACGATCCAATATCTCTCGCCGATCTTCACCACGGTAATTGCGATCTTTGTTCTAAAAGAAGGCGTTCGGCCGCTACAGTGGGCATTTTATGCTATCGCGTTTTCAGGCGTACTTCTTATCGAGCGTTTTGATCCGCGGATCTCGGCAATGTACTTGATCTTCGGCATCGTTTCTGCGTTTTGTTCGGGCGTCGCCTACAACCTTGTTCGAAGTTTGAAAGGTAAAGAACATCCGCTTACCGTCGTGCTGCATTTTCAACTCGTCGGTGTTCTGGCCGGCTTCGTCAGCCTTTTCTTCGACTTCAGAATGCCGACCGGTTGGGATTGGTTCTGGCTTTTTCTGATCGGCGTTTTCTCGCAGCTTGGCCAGATCTTTTTGACCAACGCCCTGCAACGCGAAGCCGTCGCCGGTGTTGCGATCGTAAACTACACGGGACTCATTTATGGCGTCTCGATCGGCTGGATCGTATTCGGCGAGGCCCAGACCGTATGGTCGGTTGGTGGTATGATGCTAGTTGTGCTTGGCGTTCTTCTGAGCGTACTTTACAGTCGCCGAACGGCACGTGCGCTCGAAAAAATAGAATCGACAGTTAGTTAAAATGGCGAAAGCAAAGAACCAGATAAAGGCCGCGGTAGTGACCGCCAGCGACAGCCGCCATGCGGACGACGATGTTTCCGGCACGACGCTTGTCGGGTTGCTTATCGCTATGGGAGCCAAGGTTACGACTCGACGTATCGTGAAGGACGATCTTGAATCTATCCGCGAAACGCTGTTCGAACTCGCAATTCGCGAGGATGTAAACCTTGTGCTAACGACCGGCGGCACCGGATTTTCATCTCGCGACAACACGCCCGAAGCAACTCTCGCTATTATCGAACGCGAAGCTCCCGGCATCGCCGAGGCCATTCGCCGCGAATCCGCTAACAAGACGCCGACTGCGATGCTCTCACGCGGTGTCGCGGGGATCCGCGGAAATACCCTGATCATCAACTTCCCCGGTTCACCAAAAGGTGTCGCCGAATGCTTTGAGATCATTAAACCAATTCTCCACCACGCCATCGACCTGATCTCCGGCGAAACCGGACATTGAAGAATCGTCAATGTTTGTTTCAGCTTGAACCATATCCGCCATGTTTTTGCACCCAGCGGCTTTGCTTAACTGGATCGCAGGCGTAATGAAAAGTGCTGCCGCGGAATTTGATTCCGGGCAGCATTTTCGCATTCGTCTTGACGATGATCCTAAGTTAGGAAACCGAGGTTTGAGCTAGTGAAGTTTCCTATGTTCGGGAAGACTTCGGGCAATTGGTTCTCGGGCAAGCCGTACCAGCGAGCGAGTGTTGCCGCGTATTGTTCGACCGAGGTGGTCGGTATCCAGCGGCCGCGGGCTCCGGTTCCGGTACTGGTATCGTCCGGGCCGCCATTCAAAAGCGTCGGAAACGGTGTTCCGTTAGTGGTATTAACACCGTAGAAATTGCTTCCCGCTACGCTGCCGCCGATGACCATCATGTGGTTGCCCCAGGCGTGATCGCTGCCGACGTTCGCACCCGAACTTGCGGGATTAAATGTTCGATTGAAATCGCTAAGTGAAAAAGTCGTTACATCGTTTGAAACGCCCTGCACCACCATTTCATCATAAAATGCCCGAACCGCCTGGCTGAACTGTGAAAGCAGAGTCGATTGGGTAACGAGCTGCCCGTTATGGGTGTCGAACCCGCCGATCTGGACATAGAATATCTGGCGGTTCACGTTAAGATCAAGCCGTTTCTTTATCAGCCGAGCTACCTGTTTTAGCTGAAGCCCGATCGAATTATTCGGAAAAGTAACGGTAACTTCCTGCGACGTTTGCAGTGCGTTGTTAGCCTGGATCGCAAGGTCGGTGACATTGCTTGCGGCGGCAACATAGTTCGAATCGAGATCGATGCTCCTAAGCTGATTAAAGGCGTTGCGTCTGGCGACCGAGGCGGCGGTCGTATTAAATCCTGCAGGATTCAAAACATTTGCCAAATTGGGTACGCCCGTGTTGTTCGCCGAAGCGATCGCTAGCGGAAGCGAAGATTGGCCGGCGGTAAATATCTGAGATCCGGCGATCGACGTGACCATGGGAACGATCCCAGTCGGATTGCTGCCAAGCGTCATCCGGTCAGAAATCTTGCCACCCCAACCGGTAAAGGCGACCGAATTTGAAATGCTAGTCTGGCTCTGTGCAACTTGATCGGAATGCGAAAAAAGCTGATATGGCTTTTGGACCGAATTGTTCTGATATTGAGCCTTGGTCATCGGGCTGACGAGTGTTCCGCAGTTCGTTACGATCGCAAACTTACCCAATCCCCAAAGCTCGTGAATGCCGTTATTGAGACCACCTGCAACCGTGCCGAGCGAAGGGTGCAGGCCGTAGCTTAAACCGCCGACACTTGGAACCGAGATCGGGAGCAAGGTGTTTTGCGCTAATGCGAGCCCTTGCGTCTGACGCGCGGCGGAGTAAGCGGCATAATTACTTACGCTCGCGTCGTTGTGGTTCGGGATCACGACGTTGTTTCCGTCGCTGCCGCCGGACCAATAGACAAGCACGAGAGCTTTGTAATTCTCACCGCCTTCCGTCGCCGTTTTGCTGTCGTCCAGCTTTTGAGCAAGTGCCGACATCATTCCCAGGTGTTGAACCTGCGTTGCGAGAGTAACCATGCTCAGGGCACAGCCGGATTTCTTCAAAAATTCGCGTCTTGATTCTTTCATGGTTCTCACCTCTGTACCTGGAATTGCGACGATGTCGCGACTAAATATATTGCTGCTTGTGCCCGGGCGGCCGGTGTCGCCGCAGAAACAGCTGTAAACGCCGGCAGGATTATCGCCCGCATTTGCGGCGACATCGTTCCGTGCATCATCTTATGATTGAGCGCGTCCAATAGCTGATTACCGGTCGGATCGGCGGCCGCGAGAGCCGTAAATTCCGCAAGATCGATCCGCGTGCCACTTGGATTATTGGCTCCGGTCCCGATCTGTCCGAAGGTCATTGTGTTTACGACATTCGCTCGGCCAATTGCGGTACCGGTCGTCATTATCCCAAACTCTGGGCCAAGCAAGGCCGTGCCCGGAATTGTGAAGTCAGGCGCGTAGTAGTTGAAAACTGTCGGTGAATTGAACGGATTTTGACCGACGCCGTTCGTGTAGTTGGTAATTACACCGTCGCTCGGGCCGTTCAAGGCCGCGTTCTTTACGTTCAAAGCCCGTAGAAGATTAGTTGCAAGCTGAACCGGTTCGCGAAGCTTGCCGAAATTAGGATCCGTTTTTACGTCACCGCGAGCTTCGGGATCGAGCAGTATAGTTCGAATTACCGACTTCATATCACCGCGAACTCCGGCACCGTTGTTGTTGAAAACTGCCGCAACGCGGCCAACGTATGCCGGCGTAGGATCGCTCGTTACCATATGCTGGATCAACAGTTTGCTAACGAACGGGCCGACATTCGGGTGGTAGAAAATATTATCGAGCGTCTGTTCGAGCGACGCATTCGCATAATTGATCGTGTTCGTTCCCGTGCAGCCTGTACATGCGGGAATCGTCGGATTTGGTGCTCCGGGATAATTAAATAAAGATTTCGACGTGATGTTATGGTTGTTTGCATTCGTCACGATCATTGGGTCTTTGTAATTAGGAATGCTTGGCAGCGAGTTTGTACAGCCGACGCTACAAAATGTCCAGCCGGTAAATACCTCGGTGAAATTATCGACGTCCGTCTGATCGTAAGTCGGAACTGGATTGCCTTGGCCATCAACGATAATCGTGCCGTCCTGATTAAGCATGAACAGCCCGACGGTGAAAAGCTGAAGTATCTCGCGAGGATAATTTTCATTCGGATTGTTCCGAGTGCTGCGGGCCATATCCAGGTAATTTCCCATACCCGGATTCAGCGTAATGTCCCGCATCAGATCGCGATAATTGCCGAAAGCGTGTTCCGATAATTTCTGGTGGTAGGCGATCATCCAACTGGATTGTTGGGTGACACCACCTGCGCCCGAGATTACCCAGATCTGCGAAAGTGCCCATGAAACTTTGTGTCTTAACTGTGATTCGCCGTACAGAGCATCGGTGAAGAACCAACGTTGGATCGGATACATCGTGTAATGATCACGGATACAAACGTCGTATTCCGGCGTTCTCGGAACCGGAACCGTTCCGCAACCCAGCGTATTTTGAGTGTCGGTTGATTTAAGAGGAATGATCGGATACGGATTCCCGATCGACGGATATTGAGCCTCTAATTGTTCAGCCAGATATGTTCGGATGCCGATCCTTCGCACTCTGCTGTCAAGTGCGGTATTCGGACCAAAACCGGCCTGCTCAAAGAATCTCATTCGGTCACCTGCAAAACGACCTAAAACCAATTCGGCCGACGGAGAAGTCTGCGACTTGCTGTCACCGGTTTCGACATCTTTTAAATTTCCGCCGGTCGAACCGTAACCGAGACGTAATTTTTCACTCGCTAGTCCGCGCCAGGCAACACTAACGTGCACATCGCCTTCATTCATCGATTCGGACCAGAAGCCGAGTGAATCGATCAGACGAACTTTAAGTGCATACACGCCTTCAAATCCTTTTGCATCGACCGGAAAGAGGTCAACAACATTGAATCGGTAATTTCGACCAAGTGCGTCCGAAACGTTGATCCGAAATGCGTTTGCTTCCTCGCCTTTCATTAACTCGATGTTGCGAACGAAGAAGATCACTTCTGATCCCGGGCGGAAAACTTCGGTTGCGAGATCGTTCGGATCTCCGCCGTCGTATTTCCATGCAGGAATTGCTAAAACGCGTTTCGAGCCTGCCTGATTTAACAGTACCGGCGTCGGCGAATTCGGATCCGTTTCCGATTGAGCAAATCCCTGAACCATTCCCAGCATCAAAGCTATGAGAACGGTGGTGATTCGCGTTAGAGTTTGGGGTCGATTGGTGACCATACTCCTGCCTCCTGGTCTAACTTTTTAGAATTTTGAAATACCTTCTTGTCTACTAAAAGTGAATGATGTGGGTGCTACTGTCGTTAAAAAATGTTGTACAGAGAAAGATAGCCTACTCTATATAAAAAGACAATACCAAATTATTCCAGTTCGAAATAATTTGCCCACGCTGAAACTGTCAAATAAGACGATGTGCGACGCCTATTAGTCGATTTATTTGTAAGGCATTGTAAATTACAGTAACTGGCGCTAATATTTCACGCATGCATCAGGTTATTCAGGTTGCAACACCGGAAAATTTCAGTTTTCGGCATACCGTTCTGAGCCACGGCTGGAGCGATCTACTGCCGTTTGAAGTCGACGCGCAGGGAACTTCGCTGGCATACACGATTAGTGAAAAAGGCAAGGCGGTGAAGGCTGAGATCAGTCAAACGGGTTCGGCGATAAAGATCGTTTTACCAAAAAGCGTGAAGAATTCGGAGCCTATCAAGGGGGCGGTTAAGCACATTCTAAGATTGGACGACGATCTGACAGCGTTTTATGAACGAGCCCTGGCAGACAGCAAATTGGCTTGGGCGGCAGAATGCAACGCGGGCAGATTGCTTCGTTCGCCGACCGTTTGGGAAGACCTCGTTAAGACAATGTGTACGACAAACTGTTCGTGGGGCCTTACAAAGAGCATGGTCGGAAATATTGTCAAAAAACTCGGAACAGCCGGCCCGAAAGGTACATTTGCTTTTCCGACCGCGGAGGCATTTGCGAGCCTCGATGAGGATTTTTTCAGAAATGAGATCAAGGCGGGTTATCGGTCGCCATACTTCGTCGAACTTGCGGCGGCGGTGGCCGATGGAACGATCGAACCGGAGTCATGGCTTTTGTCCGACCTTCCAACGGCTGAACTCAAGAAAGAAATGAAAAAGGTCAAGGGAATCGGCGATTATGCAGCCGATAATATGTTGAAACTGCTCGGCCGATACGATGGAATGGCGCTCGATTCGTGGCTCCGTGCCCAGTTTTACAAGAAGCACAATCGTGGAAAGATTTGTCCGGATAAGAGGATCGACAAGTACTATTCAAAATATTCCGAATGGCGAGGCTTGGCGATCTGGTGCGATATGACCGAGGAATGGTTTGAAAAGAGACGGGATCAGACGTTATAAAGTTCGGGTAAACTGTACGTGACTTTGGTCTAAGACGCGAAGGAAGACGGCCGGATCGGCTACGATATCTACGTCTTCGGCCTTTTTGAGTGGATTTTTAGCTGTTCTACAGGGAACTGATTTTCAACAAATTTCAGATTTAGCCGTACCGTTCCATCCTTGACACTCGACTTGTTGCAGACGACAGCCAGGCCGGAAAAATCGTGCTCTTCGCTGATAAATTTAACGCGATCGCCGATACCAATGTCCAATGTCGTATAGACGGATGCTCCGCTCTTGCTGATGTTCTCAGTTTTCGTCCGTTCACCGCCGACCGTATCGCGTCGTGAATCCAAAAGTGCCAGATACAAATTGATCGGATTCCAATAACGGATGTTTCGCCTTTCTTTATAAGCGAATTTTGCTTCCTCGATATTCCATAGACCATCATTGTCGATCCCGCGGATCCGATAACTCTGTTCGGCATTATCGGTATAACTTGCGGGCGGATTTTTCCCCGTAAATGCTACCCCAATATAATATCCATCGCGGTCACCGTCTTTCAGGCGCTGACAAAATTGGACCAATCCAAATACCCGATAAAGCTCCTTGTCGAAGTCGTAACAGCGAAGATGGGCCGGCATCGCAAACATTAACGAGACAAGGCATCCGACCTTGCATTCTCGTTCAATATGGAACGACGCACCGCCAGCGGTAAATCCGACGATGTCCGCAACCTCTTTCCACTGTTTGTTATCAAAATCCCGCGATTTTACTACGGCCAACAGAATGTTTTCGACGATCTCAGGCTCTGGTTTTTCTACTTCACTAACGACAGACATTGTAGCCTCCGGCTTAAATCTTCCTTTCTTGTTCGATTGCGCACGTGCCGTATCCATTTATTCGATACCCTCAAGCGGGAAAAAATGATCGACGAATTCAACGTGCAGCCGAATGATGCCGTCCGGTCCGCAATGCTTTCCGCGTACGATCGAGATGATCGACATATCGTGTCGCTCGCTTTTCACCCGAATGAAATTTCCAGGCTCGACATTGAACGAG
This sequence comes from Pyrinomonadaceae bacterium, assembly GCA_041744555.1. Taxonomy (GTDB): domain Bacteria; phylum Acidobacteriota; class Blastocatellia; order Pyrinomonadales; family Pyrinomonadaceae; genus OLB17. The sequence continues at coordinate 22,469 of JBGTKQ010000163.1, read as the reverse complement.
GTAAAAACAGATGCACCGCCAAGGCTTACATTTTCAGTTACACTGATCTCGCTGGCAGCGACATCTCCGTTTTCATCAAGCAATTCAAGGATCAACGATTCAGGAATGGAAAAGCGGGTGTGTCGCCTTAGATAAGACGGAATGTCCGCCTCATCCTCACTGAATGAAGCATCAATGACCTGCCAAAGGCCGCCGTCTTCGCGATCTGACAGGTCAAAAAGGGCGGCAGGATTCGTGATGTAGGTAGAAGGTGGGTTCTTTCCTATGAACGCAACTCCGACGGCATATTCGGCAGCGGCAGGATTCGGACCAACCTGCATACAACGCCGGACCAGTCCCCAAATTCTATACTGCGGTTCGAGATAATCGAAACATCTGAGCTGCCGCGGCATCGGCAAGCTCATAACCAACAATCGACCTCGCTTTACCGGGCGTTTGAGACGAAAACCGGCACCAAATGCGGAGATGTCCTCGAGCCGAGTCACCTCATTCCAGGCAAATTTGTGATCGACCTTCACCTCCACGCGAGCAGGAAGTGAAAGTTCGTAACGTTGGATACGCCGACTCTCTTTTTCAATTACGGTTGATGACATGGCAGGGTTTACAACTTGGGTTCTTGACGGGACAATACATCGCCAAAAACTGCAAAGAATAGCTGTTTAATTGGAACTTGCGCCGAGGAATGGCAAGGTTGCGAAACAGGCTTAGTGCCTGTAAAATAAGGATAGCATTAAGCAATAAGAATTTTCAACATTTTTTTCTTCTGCCTATTTTCTTTCTCTCGGCTGCCTGAGTCAGGTAAATATCAGAAAATATAGGGTTATTTGAATGGATTCACTACTCGAACGCAATCAGATCAATATCGAAGATGAGATGCGGCGGTCGTATCTCGACTATGCAATGTCGGTCATCATCGGCCGGGCTCTTCCGGATGTCCGCGACGGCCTAAAACCGGTTCATCGCCGCGTGCTGTGGGCGATGAGCGAGCTTGGCAACACTTATAATAAGCCCTATAAAAAGAGTGCTCGCGTCGTCGGCGATACGATCGGAAAATATCATCCGCACGGCGATACGGCGGTTTACGACACCGTTGTTCGTATGGCGCAGGAATTTTCGATGCGTTACATGCTGGTTGACGGTCAGGGCAATTTTGGTTCAGTTGACGGCGACAATCCGGCAGCAATGCGATACACCGAAGTTCGCATGGCAAAGATCACCGGCGAGGTTCTCGACGATATCGAAAAGGAAACCGTTGATTTCCAGGCTAACTACGATGAATCGCTTTCAGAGCCCAAAGTTTTACCGACACGCATTCCGCTCCTGCTTGTAAATGGTTCAGAGGGTATCGCCGTCGGAATGGCGACAAAGATCCCGCCGCATAACCTGACTGAAATTCTGGAAGCGACGATCGAACTCATTCGGGATCCGGCCTTATCGATCGACGAACTGATCAAATTTGTTCCTGGCCCGGACTTTCCTACCGCCGGATTTATTTATGGCCGCGAAGAGATACATCGGGCATACAAGACCGGACGAGGCATTATCCAAATGCGCGCCCGAGCCGTGGTAGATGAGATCGGCCGTGGCGAACGTGTCCGAAACGCCGTCGTGGTTACCGAGATCCCTTATCAGGTCAACAAGGCAAAGCTCATTGAGAAGATGGCCGAACTTGTTCACGAGAAGCGTCTCGAAGGCATCTCTGAGATTCGCGACGAATCGAACCGTGAGGGAATGCGGATCGTTATCGAACTAAAGCGTGACGCTGTACCTCAGGTCGTACTCAATAAACTTTATAAGTTAACGGCGATGCAGTCGTCTTTCGGCATCATCTCGATCGCCATTGTTGACGGTCAGCCAAAACTGCTGACCCTCAAGGAAATGCTTGAGGCGTTCGTCGGATTTCGCCGCGAAGTCGTACGTCGCCGCACGGAATTTGACCTGAGAAAGGCGATGGCCAGGGCTCATATTTTGGAAGGCCTCAACAAGGCTATCGATGCTCTTGATTACATCATTCCGTTGATCCGTACATCCCGTTCGGTCGACGAGGCCCGAAGATGGCTGACCGCAAATCTGTCAACTACCAGCGAGATCTCGACGTGGCGCGGTGTCACGGGCGAAAAGTCGAAGGCTCAGTTTGAAAAAGAACTGACAAAGGTCGTCAACAGTTTGGAGTTTTCCGAAATTCAGGCTCAGGCGATCCTCGATCTACAGTTGCGAAGGTTGTCGGCGCTTGAGCGGCAAAAAATTCTTGACGAATACGCCGAGATAATTAAATACATCGCCGAGCTTGAGAATATTCTTCAAAACGAAAGCGTTCTCCGTCAGGTAATTACGGACGAACTTATAGAGGTCAAGCGGCAGTTCGGTGACGCCCGACGGACGGTCATTGTCGATGCCGACGCGGAATTTAATATCGAGGACCTGATAGCCGACGAAGACGTGGCGATAACCGTGACAAATGCCGGTTATATTAAACGGACTCCAGTAACTGCTTACACCCGCCAAGGACGCGGCGGCAAGGGCCGACTCGGTGCAAAGGCGAAAAACGATGATTTCGTAGAACATCTGTTTATTGCCTCGACACATGCTTATCTGATGATCTTTACCGATAACGGTCAGGTCTTTAAGATGAAAGTGCACGAGATACCGGAAGGCGATACATCGGCGCGCGGAAAAGCGGTCGTAAATCTCGTTCAGCTCTCTTCGGAGCGCAAGCTCGTTGCGGTTATGCCGGTTCGAGATTTTGGCGAGGAAGTCTATCTGACGATGGTTACCAAGCAGGGAATCATCAAAAAATCCTCGCTTGCCGATTATCAGAACATCCGCCAATCAGGGATCAACGCGATAAATATTGACGAAGGCGACGAACTGCTTGATATCATTCGGACCGACGGTAAACAGCAGATCTTTATCGCAACGCATGACGGAATGGCAGTTAAATTTAAGGAGTCCGATGTCCGCCCAATGGGACGTGTTGCTCGCGGCGTTCGCGGCGTAAATCTAAGGAAGGGTGACTTCGTGGTTTCAGTCTGTGCCGTATCATCCGAAGGAATCGAAAGGATCCTTTCGGTTTCTGAAAAAGGTTTTGGAAAACAAACGCAGGTGGGCAGCTACCGGTTGACCAAACGCGGCGGCATCGGTGTTATCAATATGAAAACGACCGAAAAGACGGGCAAAGTAGTTGCGGCTTTTCCGGTCGAGGATGACAGCGAGATTATGATCATTACGCAGCAGGCGAAATTGATCCGTCTCGGCGTTGATAAGATACGAGAAACGGGTCGTTCGGCTCAGGGCGTGACTCTTATTAAATGCGGCGACGAAGATTGTGTTACAAGTGCATCTCTGCTCGCAATGACCGAAGACGAGGATTAGTAGTAATAAATCGCTTAATGCGGAATGAAGTGCAGATCAAAAGGCCCGAGCTCAAGTGTTCGGGTCTTTTTCGTTAAGCCGACGTTACTGCGGTTTTGGGCCGGCGACCTCGGTGTAATTGACCACGTTCGCCCGTAGGTCCTGATCTGGATCGATGTCAAAATAAAGCCTGCCCACGATGTTTCCGTGGTCGCCTTTCTGGTACGAAAAGAGACGCTGTTTCGGAACGCCGACAAACTGCTTCTGCTCGACTTGACCGTCGAGGTGGACCATTTTCGCCAATTTCATATATTTGGATACTGATACAAATTTACCAAACAAACGGCTTCGCAACAATCTCAACCACAAAGTTTGTCGACGAATGGGCAAGGTAAGTTCGCAAATTTCTACTTTACTCAAAGCTTTTCCCGCCGCACAAGGATCGTAAATTTCACTTTTAAATTCTCGCTAACATCGAAAATCCTAAGCAGGCTTGCGTACGACGCTTTATCGCTCGCGATGATAAGGACCTCGTTGTTAACTGGTTCAATTATCCTAGCGAGTTCGTCTTTTATGGAAGAGATGTCGATCGGCCTTTGTTTTACCCTGGTGTTTTTCGGGCCTCTATCGGCTTCCTGTCCCTGAGCATCGTTGATGAAATAACTCTCATCGGCAGAAATTTCCATACTTCCGGTCCAGGCTCGATAGCTGAGCAGAGACTCCGGAGATTCTACGAAGCCAAATGACGTGTTGTAGCTTAAGTTATGGTCGGCATCTAAAGATCGCAGATCCTTCAAAAGAGAAATAGAAATATCCGGCTCGGTATGCACTATAAGCATAAACGGGTCAGGCTTGCGGGGTTCGGGTGCAGGCTGAGGAGCGAGCTTTCTCGGAATATAAACATCGCCGACAACTTCATCGATAGTCATGTAAAGTTGAGCGATCGAACCGAGGGCAAGTTGGGGATCGGCGAAAAGATAGACACCTGTAGGGACACTATTTGTGCCCTCGAAATAGACACCCTCGCTTTCCCGTGTCTTTATTATCTCCGCCAGCGTCCTACTCAAACTACGTTCGCCTGCGACGATATCCGACGGCGTTTTAGTCGACTTGCCCAAATCGGCAATAGTGCCGAATGATTCGCGGTTAAGAAAGACAGGCGAGTCAGTTACGGTGCGATTCGGATTCGCGGTCGTCGTCTCCGATCCCAGATCTTCACCCGAGGAGAGGTTGTTGCAGCCGAGGACGGTGATCAGTAGAAACAATGATATGGGAAAAAGTGTTTTCATTATCATCCTCGGCTGCAATTTAGCCTGAAAAACAAACGTGACAAAAACGCCCTATGTTACTTACTCGTCGTCGTCGTGTGCTCGGACTCGGCCGGCGGCGACTGCTTCATCGATCACCTTTTGAGCCAGGTTGTGCGGCAACGGATCGTAATGCGAGAACTGCATATGATAAGAACCGCGTGCTTGGGTGACCGAATTTAATCTCGATTGGTAATCAAGCATTTCAGAGAGCGGCACCTTGGCTTTGATTATCTGCTGCTTGCCTCTAACCTCCATTCCGCCGACACGGCCGCGGCGGCTGTTTAGGTCACCCATTATGTCGCCCGAAACTTCCTGCGGTGTGAAAACCTCGACGTCCATAACCGGTTCAAGCAAGGTCGGCTTCGCCTTCTCCATTGCGGCGCGATAAGCCTTTCGGCCGGCGGCGCGGAAGGAATGTTCGTCAGAATCGACCGCATGATAGCTGCCGTCGATGAGCGTCACCTTAAAATCAACGAGCGGATAGCCGGCAACAGCTCCGCCCAAAGCCGCTTCAATAATTCCTTTTTCGATCGCCGGACGGAAGTTCGCTGGAACAGATCCGCCAAAGATCTTATCGACCCATTCGAAGCCGGCACCGCGTTCGAGTGGTTCAAAGATCACTTTGCAGTCGCCGAATTGCCCGCGTCCGCCCGACTGCTTCTTGTGTCGGCCCTGAACCTCGGCCTGCATCGTGATCGTTTCCTTATATGGAACTTTTGGCGGATGCAGTGCAACCTCAACGTGGTATCTGTCGGCGAGCTTGCGGACAACAGTCTCAATGTGGAGCTGGCCTGTACCGGAAAGAATGAATTCCTTTGTTTGCGAATCGCGATCAAAATGAAGCGACGGATCTTCTTCGAGGATACGATGCAAAGCTCCGGAGATCTTGTCTTCGTCGGCACGTGATTTGGGTTCGATGGCGAACGCGATCGCGGCCTCAGGATATTCAACCCGCGGATAAACTATTGGCTTCATCTTGTCGCATAGCGTGTCGCCGGTCTGCGTGTCTTTGAGTTTTACGACGGCAATGATGTCGCCGGTCTGGGCTTCGTTGACCTTGTCGAGCGTTTTGCCAGAGATAACGTGAAGAGCACCGAGGCGTTCCTGTGTATCGTGGGTTGAATTCAGAACGGTTGCATCAGATGCGATCTTGCCGCTAACGACCTTCATTACGTTAATTCGGCCGGCAAACGGATCGGCGATCGTCCGGAAAACATATGCCGAGAACGGTTCATCATTCGAATACTTTCGCGTCCTTCGCTCGCCCTTCATGTCGGCATCGTCGTAACCGTATTCCGATTCGTGCGCCGCGGGGTTCGGAGCGAATTCAACTAAATGGTCAAGCAACGTTTCAACACCAACAAGCGAAGTGGCCGAAATAGCGTACACCGGACAGAGCTTGCTCTTTGCAATCGCCTTTGCAAGATTTGGATAAATGTCCTCTTCCGGAAGCGTTCCTTCCGCGAAATATTTTTCCATCAGCGCGTCATCTGATTCGGCGACAAGTTCGATCAGACGTTCGCGGGTCCGATCGAAAACGTCTTTGCCGCTTTCGGGCATTGGTATCTCTTTCGCTTTGCCTCGCTCGTCGAATTCATAAGCCTTTTGGTGGACGACATCAACAATACCTCGGAAATCACCTTCCTTTCCGATCGGCAGCGTAAACGGAACGATCGATCGGGCAAAGCTCGAACTCGCAGTTTCGAGAGCATGTCCAAAATCGGCGTGTTCCTTGTCGATCTTGTTGATTACCATAAAACGCGGCAGCATAAATTCATTCGCATATTGCCAGGTCTTCTCGGTCTGGACCTCGATACCCTGGACGCCATCGACTATTACCAAAGCGCAATCAGCGACGCGGAGAGCCGGCCGAGCATGTGCGACGAAGGCCGCGTAGCCAGGCGTGTCGATCAGATTTATTTTCGTGTCTTTATGTTCAAGGTGGGTGAAGCTGTTGTTTAGCGTGATCTTTCGCTCGATCGAATCTTCTTCGAAATCGGTTACGGTCGTGCCTTCATCGACCTTTCCCCAGCGTGTTGTTGCTCCGGCGACGTGGAGTAGGCTGGACACTAGCTGGGTTTTACCCGCGTCGCCGTGTCCAATGACAGCCAGATTCCTGAGATCTTCAGTTGCAAATGCTTTCATCTTCGGCAAGTTCTCCTTTGTCAAAATTCAACGTTCAAAGTTCAACGTTCAAAGTTTTTGGTCTTCCGCGTTCAGATTCGGGTCGGCGTTCAAAATTCAACATTTAACGTTGAACTTTGAACCCGAAACGGCGCAAGTTGTAGGTAAGTAACTAATTTAACGACTTTGTTACATCTTGGCAAGCAAATGTTTCACAAGTCTCTTCTGAACGATATCTCAAGCAAAGAATTGGGCGAAAGATGGGCAAAATTCTTTGATGGGCTACGTCTTTTACATTTGATGCATCTAGTTTTTAGAACAGGTCTGTGATATTTTGCACTTGTCTAAGCGAGTAAATGAGAATGAACGTGAAAACTTCGAAAAGAATCGTAACAGTGGGCTTGATGGCTGCTTTGTTGATCGTTGGTAACTTAACTGCGTTTGCACAGTTCGACAGTCTGGTGCCGGTCCGTGATATTACGGGCGGTTCGAGCGTGTTCGTTCTTCGTGGTGGAAATCGGGCCGCTCCAAAAAAGTATGTTTCAAAGACGAAGGCGTCGCGAACTAAGGCCCAGCGTGTTGAATCGACCAAACGCATTAGCCGTCAATATGTTGACCTCGCAAAGGTTGACCCCCGCCGCAAACGAACTGAGGCCGTAAACCCGAACCGAATGGCGGAGATCCGCCGTATGGCACCGGCCCAAGCATCGGTTCTTTTTGCTGGTGTCGGTGAATATTGGATCGATAAAGAAGATTTCAAACAGGCAGCCGAGCTTTTTGCCGAAGCATTGCAGCTTGATAAGACGAACGAAGTTGCCCGACTGGGCCGTAGTGAATCTTTAGCCCTGCTCGGTAACGAAGACCTGGCTAAGGACAATATTCCAAGCGCCCGCAGCTTGTTCCGCGAGGCTTTAACATATAACGCGAAGAACGCACCGGCTTACTTTGGTTTGGCTGAGATCGCAGCTGCTGAGAATGACAACGAAGAAGCCTCGCTAAATTATGAAAAGGCTTTGGAATTTGACAAGGAACTGACCGAAATCTTTGTGCCGTTGGGTATTTTGTATTACCAGCAAGGGCAGATCGCAAAGTCTGAAGATCTGTTGACCAAAGCTCTGGCAATCAATAGCGAGAACGCTCAAACCCAGTTCTTCGTTGGGCTGATACGCTACGCTCAGAATAACAATACTGCCGCACTCGCAGCGTTCAACAAAGCGAAATCGCTTGATCCGACGTATGAGGAAGCGTTTCATTATGTAGGCGAGGTGCTGACCCGTCAAGAAAAATACAAGGATTCGTTACCCGAATATGGGAAAGCGATCGCGATCCGCGATAATTATTTCGAAGCGTGGTTCGGTCTTGCTAATGCACAGTTCGAGTTAGGCGAATATCAGGAATCGATCAAGTCATATAGGAGGGCGTTGACGCTGCAGAATACGAACGTCGAAGGTTTTATCAATCTTGGCGATGCGTATCGGTTACTTGGCCAATTCAACGAGGCCGAAGCGAATTACAGTATCGCGACCAGCTTTATGGAGCGTATACCTGATTATGATAAGGCCGAACAAGCCGATGTTTTCAGCAAGATCGGATACGTCATCGCGCGGCAGTGTGAGATCGATAGGAGCAATAATCGAGCATGCCGAATGTCAGGTTCGCTTATCGCCATGGAAAAGGCAGCTTCGCTGAGTCCGGAAAGTGTCGGAAACGGTAACTTGGGTTGGGCCTACTACCAGGCAGGCCGCGAGGATCTCTATAACAATCGTCAAGATAGCGGCCGCGTAAAGCTTTTGCGTGCGAAAGAACTACTCGAGCAGGCCGCGAATAATGCTGGTGCGAATGCCGAAGGTGCATTGTTAAACCTTGCGTCCGTCCAAACGGCATTGGGTGATAATGCCGGTGCATTGACAACTCTGAAACGGGCCGCTGATAAGAACTCGAAGTCAGTGTTCCTGTTGAATGAACTTGGAAATGCGTATATGAACGTGGCGAATTACAAGGAAGCCGCGGCCCAATTCAAGAAAGCGGTCGGACATGACAACATGTTCACCGAAGGTTATTTCAATCTGGGTCATGCTGAGTTCAAGAACGGAAATATAGGCGAGGCAAGGAAAGCTTACAAGAAGCTAAGGTCCATCAATGATCCGGCGGCGGTTGGATTCGCGACGAGACTCGAAACCTTAACCAATGGCGCGGTTCGCGGTTGATGCGATCGCGATCCAAGTATCGGGAGCGGAGCGAAAGTTCCGCTTCCTTTTTGTTTACGACCGATCTTGACCGACAATATTTTTCCAATTGTAATGCCGAATAAAATTGACATTCAAGAAAACGTTCCGCTTGCCCCATTTACAACGCTTAGCGTTGGCGGCCCTGCTCGTTACTTTTGCAAAGCCAAGTCAATTGCCGAAGTTATCGAGGGGCTGGTTTTCGGTAGAGAAATGCGTTTGGAGATCTTTATTTTGGGTGGCGGAAGCAACTTGCTCGTCGCCGACGCCGGTTTTGACGGGCTTGTTATTCAGATCGCGATCGACGGAATTGCAAATGAAATTGATTCCTCCGAACTGGTTCGTGTGGGAGCAGGTGAAAGTTGGGACGGATTCGTTCAATATTGCGTGGAACATGAGCTTGCAGGCGTTGAATGCCTGAGCGGAATTCCCGGAACCGTTGGCGGCACACCGGTTCAAAATGTGGGTGCGTACGGACAAGAGGTGTCGGAAACCATCGTCTCTGTTATTTGCATAGACCGGGATACGCTTGACGTTGTGCAGTTCACTAATACTGAGTGCGACTTTTCGTATCGGAAAAGCATTTTCAATTCGTCTTGCCGGGACAACTATGTGGTGTGCGAAGTCACATTCGAGCTCCAACCATCAGGGCCGCCAAAGATCGTTTACAAAGACCTGATCGAACAATTTCAAGGTCGGGAATCTTCGTTGAATGATGTTCGAGAGGCTGTGCTCGCGATCCGCCGCTCAAAATCAATGGTGATCGATGCGACGGATCCGAATTCGAAGAGTGCCGGCTCGTTCTTTAAGAATCCGATCGTCACTTACGGCGTTCTGGAAAAGTTGGGTCGGATGTTTCACGAAAAAGTTCCAAGTTATCCCGCACCCGAAGATCTCTATAAGGTCCCGGCCGCCTGGCTGATCGAACAAGCTGGTTTTAGGAAGGGTTATCGGCTGGGAAATGCGGGCATTTCCGAAAATCACACGCTTGCGTTGATCAATGCCGGAGGTGCAACGGCACGTGAAATTGTCGAGTTAATGAAATTGGTTCAAAACACTGTCACAGCGAGATTTTCCGTCGACCTTCATCCTGAACCAGTATTCTTGGGTTTTGATTCCTAAAAATTCCTTGCAAAAAATCATTCCAACGCTCGTCAAGCAGATGTATAATCGAAGCTGCGGGCTCCGATCAGCCCGCGATCCAATCGAGGTAATCATTATGTTCGGCAAAAAACTCTTGGCCAAAACTGCTCTTTCACTTCTCGTAATTTCTTCGTTGCTTCTGAACGGAACACCGGTTCGTGCAAATGAATTGGTACCGGAATCAGATCTTAATGGCGGAGCCAGCGTTTTCGTATTTCGCGGTTCAAGCAAACGCCCACAAGCGGCGGGAGCTTCGGCTTCGGCGTTCCGTTCGGCTGGCGGAAGCGCGGCCGCACGTCGAACGAGAGTGAGATCACAACTTGCGGCAAGCCGAAAGAAAAAAGCAGATGCTGCAAAAGCGAGAGCAGCGGCAGTTGCAAAGGCACGAGCCCGCGAACGCGTTGCGAAATTGAAATTGTCGAACACTCTGACGACGCGTGCTGAAACCCTTTTGGCCGAAGGAAATGTTGACGGCTCGATCCCTGTTTTCCGCGATGCGATCAAGAATAATCCAAAGAATGCTGACGCGATTACCGGTTTAAGCGAAGCCTTGACCGCGAGGGGAATTGAGACTGCAGGCGATTCGGCAAATGAAGCCGCCGTTCCGTTTCTGGATGAAGCGATCAAACTCGATCCGAAAAACGATGTTGCATACGCAAAACTTGGCGATATCCACGATGCACGCGGCCGCAATAAAGAAGCGATCTTGGCATACGACAAAGCTCTAAGGCTTGACCCGACGTTGACCTCGCTTTACCTGCCATTGGGGTTGGCGCATGTCGAGGAAGGTAATTTGGTCGAGGCCGATAATTATCTCGATAAGGCTGAAACCGCGGGTTTTGGTACGACCGAATCGAAAATGGCACGGATCACGATCTTGTCAAAGCAAGGCAGAAATGCCGAAGCTATCGCGGCCCTGGATCGTGTGATCCAAGCCGAGCCGACGAACGGCAATGCTTTTTATCAAAAGGGTCTAACCTACAACCGAATGAACGACCAGAATGCTGCATTGGCGTCATTCCAAAAGGCGGTTCAGGTCGATCAAGTGAACGGCGGAGCTTGGTATGAGATCGGTGTTGTGCAATACAACAAGGCAGATTATGCCGGTGCGTTGGGCTCGTATCAGAAGGCTGTTAGCATCGACCCGACCAACGCACTTGCGAATGCGAATCTAGCGAGCACGTTCCGCCAACTGCAACGGTTTGCCGAAGCGAACGCCGCGTACAAACTCGCTGAGCCGGGCAACGAGAAGAATCCTGATCTTTATAGCGAGTGGGGTTTCTGCTTGGGCAAGACGAACGAATGGGATAAATCTGTAGTTCGATTGAACACGGCGAGAACCTTGAGCCCAAGTGCGGTCGATAACACTAATCTTGGATGGGCATATTACAACGCCGCACGCCAGGATAAAGCGGCGGGCCGCGAAGCTGAGGCAAATAAAAAGCTTGAACTCGCCCGTCAATATCTGCAAACGGCTGTTTCTCTCGACCCGAAAATGGACGCAGCCTACTTGAATCTTGGCTCAACGAACAACTCGCTCGGTGACCACAAAGCAGCTGAGGTCGCACTAAATCAGGCGCTAGCGCTCAATAGCAATTGGGTGTTGGCAATGAACCAACTAGGCGTTAGCTATAAGGGACTTGGCAATTTGGCCGGAGCGATCGAGATCTTGAAAAGGGCGACGTCGCTCGATTCCAACAACCAATTCGGGTTATTTAGCCTTGGCGAGGTCTATCACCTCAGCGGTAATGAAAAAGAAGCCAAGAAGATCCAATCACAACTTAAGAAGATCAACCCTGAATTCGCCGGCCAACTCGATAGCGTTTTGAAGATGAAAGTCCCGAAAATTCCTGGTGTAAAGGTACCGAGAATTCCCGGCCGACCCTTTTAGTTAAATTTTCACCCTGTAGTTTGGCGGTCTTTGGGCCGCCTTTTTTTGTTCTGCCGCGTTTTCTGTATAATCAAGGGTTTAGAAAAATGCCGCGAAGAACAGACATAAACAAGATCTTGATCATCGGTTCAGGTCCTATCGTTATTGGACAGGCTTGCGAGTTCGATTATTCGGGAACGCAGGCCTGTCGAGCTTTAAAACAGGAAGGTTTTGAGGTCGTGCTGGTCAATTCCAATCCGGCAACGATCATGACCGATCCTGAGATCGCCGACCGCACCTATGTTGAACCGCTAACGCTTGAAACACTGACCGCAATAATCGAAAAAGAACGTCCGGATGCACTGCTTCCGACGGTCGGCGGCCAAACTGGTCTGAACCTGTCGGTCGAGCTTTTCGAGAAGGGAATTCTGGACGAGTTCGGCGTTAAGCTGATCGGGGCGAACATCGATGCTATCAAGGTCGGCGAAGACCGCGAGCTTTTCAAGCAGGCGATGGATGAGATCGGTATTCCGTCGGCAAAGGGCGGTTTTGCTCACACTTGGGAAGAGGCGCAAAAAGTGGTCGAAGAGACGGGCTATCCGGCGATCATTCGTCCCGCATTTACGCTTGGCGGAACAGGCGGCGGCACGGCTTATAATCCGGAAGAATTCGAGGAGATCGCAAAAGGCGGGCTTGAGGCATCGCCGGTTTCGCAGATACTCGTCGAAGAATCGATCCTCGGCTGGAAGGAATATGAGCTTGAGGTGATGCGCGATCTCAACGACAACGTTGTCATCATCTGCGCGATCGAAAACTTTGACCCTATGGGTGTTCACACCGGCGATTCGATAACGGTCGCACCGGCTCAGACGCTTACAGATGTCGAATACCAAAACCTTCGCGATATGTCGATCAAATGCATTCGCAGGGTCGGTGTCGAAACGGGCGGGTCGAATATTCAATTTGCCGTAAATCCGGCTGATGGAGCGGTACGGATCATTGAAATGAATCCGCGAGTTTCGCGTTCGTCTGCGTTAGCGTCAAAAGCAACGGGATTTCCGATCGCAAAGATCGCCGCGAAACTTGCGGTCGGCTACACGCTCGACGAAATTCCCAACGACATTACGAAGAAAACACCGGCTTCGTTCGAGCCGACGATCGATTACGTTGTAACAAAAATTCCGAAATGGGCATTTGAGAAATTCCCCGGTGCCGAAGACGTGCTGGGAACTCAAATGAAATCGGTTGGCGAGGTGATGGCGATCGGGCGGACGTTCAAAGAATCGCTGTTCAAAGGCCTTCGGTCGCTTGAAGCCGTAAAGCCGTTGAGACTCGTTGATGTGCCGGATGAAGAACTTCAGCGAAAGCTTGCTCGCCCCAATTCGCAGCGTTTTTCTTACATTACTTACGCATTACAGAACGGCTATTCGATCGACGAGGTTCATCGTCTAACGAAGATCGATCCGTGGTTTTTGGATCAAGTAAGCCAAGTGATGGAATTTCAGGAATCGCTCGATTCCAAGTCTTTGATTGATTATTCGGCGGACGAATTGCGGCTCGCAAAAGAATTTGGATTGTCCGATCGGCGGCTGTCTTTTATGACTGGTTCGACTGAGCTGGAAGTTCGCGATCATCGCAAGGCGGCGGGCGTCACGCCGGTTTACAAGCGCGTTGATACATGCGGGGCCGAGTTCGAATCGTTTACGCCGTACCTTTATTCGACCTACGAAGATGAGTGCGAGGCGGAACCGAGCGACCGGCGAAAGATAATGATCCTCGGCAGCGGGCCGAACCGCATCGGGCAGGGAATCGAGTTCGATTACTGTTGCTGTCACGCGAGCTTTGCCCTGCAAGACGCCGATTTCGAGACGATCATGGTCAACTGTAACCCTGAAACCGTCTCGACCGACTACGATACATCTGACCGATTGTATTTCGAACCGCTAACATTCGAGGACGTGATGAACATTGTCGAGGTCGAAAGGCCGGAAGGTGTGATCGTCCAGTTCGGCGGGCAGACGCCATTGAATTTGGCGGACAGACTGCATGCCGCGGGCGTTCCGATCATCGGTACATCACCGGACTCGATCGATCTTGCGGAGGACAGAAAACGCTTCAGTGCGTTGCTTCAGGAACTCAACATTCCGCAGCCGCCAAACGGCACAGCGGTCTCGCCCGAAGAGGCAAAACTTATTGCAAATGAGATCGGTTATCCGGTCGTCGTGCGGCCGAGCTTTGTACTTGGCGGACGAGCCATGGCGATCGTTTATGATGAACAATCGCTCGACGAATATATGCGAACGGCGGTCGATGCATCGCCGGAGAAACCGATCTTGATCGACAAGTTTTTGGAGCGAGCCGGTGAGATCGATGTCGATGCATTGGCCGACGAAACGGCAGTCGTGATCGCGGGAATTCAGGAACATATTGAAGAAGCCGGAATTCATTCTGGCGACTCGTCTTCAGTTCTGCCGGCTCAAAGAATCGCTCCGGAGTTGCTTGAAACGATCCAGCATTACACGGTGCTTCTTGCGAAAGCTTTGAAAGTGAAGGGCTTAATGAACATTCAATACGCGATCCAAAGCGAACGTGTGTATGTGATCGAGGTCAATCCGCGTGCTTCGCGAACTGTTCCGTTTGTTGCAAAAGCGACCGGAGTTCCGATCGCAAAGATCGCGTCGCTCGTGATGGCGGGAAGCAAGACTCTCGCCGATTTCAATTTGCCAGACGTTCTTCCGGTGCCGAAGATCTTCGTTAAATCACCCGTGTTCCCGTTCAAGAAATTTGCGGGAGTCGACCCGATATTAGGGCCGGAAATGCATTCGACGGGCGAGGTAATGGGCGTAGGCTCGACCTTTGGCGAAGCTTACGGCAAGGCAATGGAAGGTGCCGGATTGAAACTACCGCTTTCGGGCAAAGCGTTCATTTCGGTGACAAATGCTGATAAAGGCCAAGCGGTAATTCTCGCACGCCGATTGAACAAGCTGGGTTTCGATCTGGTTGCAACCTACGGCACCGCGAAGCGTTTGCACGAAGTCGGACTCGAATGCGAGAGCGTCTTCAAGGTAAATGAAGGTCGTCCGAATATTGCCGACCTTATCCGCCAGGGAGACATCGCCCTGATCGTCAACACACCGCTTGGCAAAACGTCCCACTACGACGAAAAAGCGATCCGCAAGGCTGCGTTGCAGTTCAACGTCCCGTGCGTGACGACGATAACCGGTGCCGAAGCGCTCGTCGAAGCCATCGCCACGAAAACCTCGCAGCTGCATGTGACAGTCCGCAGTCTGCAGGAGATTCACGCGACTGTGAAACCCATCGGAGCAAATCCATAAAGAAAAAGACGCCTGCCGATCATCGTATTGTTGCGTTCAAGTACGAATTCACCTCGAGTAATAGCCCAATAAGTACATGCAATTAAATTGGTGACGTTGGCTTCCCGTCGTTTTCCTCGATCAATTCTGCCAACCTGTGTTATCTTCAAATCGATATTTTTGTCTTGACCGCTCTAGGTCCGTTTCGAAGGAGCTAATTTCGTATGAACAAGAAGCTGTGGGTTTCCGTGTATTTCATAAGTGCGTTGATCTTTTTTGCCGCGCTGTTGACCGAGATTGTGTTGGGCATCCTAATGATCGACGAGATCGTTCAACCCGCAGGTTTGGCGGTCGCAATGGTGGTCGTCGGAGCCTTCGGATATCTGCAATTCATGCTCGTTCATATGATCGCCTTGCTCGTCCTGCTTTACAGCATCTGGGACGCGTTGCAGGACGGCGTTACCGAGGTTTCGCCGGGAAAAGCCGTCGGTTTCTTGTTCATACCTGTTTACAACTTGTATTGGCTTTTCCGCGTTTGGGCCGGATACCCGACTGACTATAATCAATACCTCGAACGCCATCGGTTGGCCGCACCACAGCTTTCCGGAACTATCTTTACTCTCTTCCCCATCGCGATATTGCTTTCCGGGCTGCTAGTTTTGCCTCTGTTGATCCTTCCGTTCGTGACCATTTTTGTGATCGCGCGTGCCTGCGACGCAGTTAATAATCTGAATATCGCGAGAGCGGCGGCCGAACAAGGAAGAGGAGCCGTACCGTCTGAATTCATCGGTACGGCGGAGAATCCGCGATCGAAAATGCCGATCTTTGCACTAGGCGGTGCACTTGCCTTGGGAACGGTCGTCGCCCTCGGATTCGGCGTATTCGCGTGGTTCAATTTGTCACCCAAACCATCAACCGAGATCATGCCGGCGCAGGTGGGAACCTACACCCTACAGCCGGGTGGCAGTCCGAGCGGCAGTATTCTCGGCGGAAGGTCGTATTTCTTCGAGTACATTTATGTTAGCGACGAGGGCGGCACTAAGAAGATGTTGAATTACAACGTGAGTCTTTTTAGCTCTGATGCTGAGCCGAAACGCTGGATCAATTCGATGTGTTCCAGTTATCAGCCTACGATGCTGAAAGATGCTTCCGGCAACGAGGCTGGCAAATACTGCACATCTACCGGAGCCCTTTTTCTAAGTAGCGGCAATAAAACTTTACGGATCCGTGCGCCCAATGGCTACGAACTGGACAAACTCAAAGCTAAGGAACCGACTTCGGACGACATGATCGCTTTTGCAAAAGAATTGCCGTGGCTTAAAGGATTTGATTTTGGTGCATCGCCAATTACGACTTCGACAACGAGCAAAAGCCCGGGCACAACAACCACGCCCGGAGGACAGATGAGCGTTGCGAAGGACGCCAAAGCCGATCTGACAATGACCGGCGACGAATTTTACAAGGCGACGAAAGGGAAACCTGCGTCGGCACTGAGCCAATTTAATGCAAAGGTCATTCAGATAACGGCGCGAATGTATTCGACAACGACCGGTTCAGTAATGTTAATGTCCGGCAACGACACGTTCTGGGCAAACTTCGAGCCTTCAGAAGCGGCCGCTTTCCAAGGCGGCAAACAACACGATCGGCTCGTCATAAAATGCATGGCCGAGGCCGGCAGCAATGTCGATCTAAAGCGATGCACGCTGATCGAGAACAAAAAGATCATCTCGGCGACGGACACGCCCGATTTCACCTTCACAGCGGATGAGTTTTGGAAGACGGTCGCGTCTTACGAAGTGCCGTCCGCGACGAGATCGAAAAAGTGGGAGGAACTTCGCGGAAAGATCGTAAAAATAACTGGAAACGTGAAAGCTGTCGGCGGCGATAAGGCGAATTTGGCGGCCGGGACCAGTTCTTTCTCTTGCAAACCGGACGACGAGAACAAATCAATGTTTGACTCGTTGACCGACGGACAGAGCGTCACGCTATTTTCCGTCCATGGTGTAGCCGCTCTTGAGCATTGTATCGTTGTAAATAAATGAAGCGAGTCGAAGTAAAAGCCTGATCTGGAGAAATCCGCTATACTTGCCTTAAAGTTTTCCTTGCTGTTATGTTCCGTCCTACGGAACGATAATGGAGCGAACTAATTATCCGAAAAAATAGCGTGAATTTATGAATGAATCGCAAGACCGTGAGATCATTGGCGGGCATCTGCTAGTGATCGGCGGGGCCGAAGATAAATACAACGAGCGTCGAATATTAAAGAAGTTTCTGGAGCTAGCAGGCAGCGAGAAATCAGAGGTGCTGATCGTTCCGGTCGCCTCTGATTACCCTGAGTTCGCAGCGGACGTTTATTCGCAGGCATTCCGCAATCTCGGCATCGCCAATCCCCGTGTGTTGCGGGCAACTTCGCGGCAAGATGTATTTCAAGCGAACGCCGACGAACTGCTTGACGGAGTTACCGGCGTTTTCATGACCGGAGGCGATCAAATGCGGCTCGTCTCGTTGCTTGGCGGAACGAAGTTTGCCGAGCGACTGCGTCACATGGTCCGCGAAACTCCTTTGGTTTTGGCTGGAACAAGTGCCGGAGCGGCGGGAATGAGCACTTCGATGATCGTCCGCGGCGAGCCGACCTCGCATCCGCACAAGGGAGCGGTTCAGCTTTCGCCGGGCCTCGGCTTTCTCAAAAATATCATCATCGATCAGCATTTCACTGAACGCGGCCGAATCAGCCGTCTGATAACTGCAGTGTCGTATAATCCGTATAATCTTGGGATCGGTATTGACGAAAACACGGCTATAATTCTCGATGGGAAGGGCGTGCTCGAAGTATTTGGCCGCGGGTCTGTGACTGTCGTCGACGGTTCGAAGATCACCTATAACGAGATCGCGGAAGTCGCGGAGCACGAATCGTTTAGCGTGTGCGGCGTGAACATGCACATTTTGCGGGACGGTCTCATCTATGATTACATCGACCGCCATCCGCTCCAGCCGCCACAGGAATTCTTACTTCCCGATCTCGGGTGATTTGTTTATGGAAATTCTCGAAATTCGTACACTTCGCGGGCCGAACTATTGGAGCGGTTATTGGAAGAAGCTGATCATAATGCGGCTTGATATCGGCGATTTTGAGGATCAGCCGTCCGATAAGATCGAAGGCTTTTACGGCCGAATGAACGACGTTCTTCCTTCGCTGCTAAAGCACGGCTGCAGTTATGGCGAAGAGGGTGGTTTTCTTCGCCGCGTTCAGGAAGGCACGTGGGCCGGCCATATCATCGAACACTTCGCGCTCGAACTTCAAACGCTTGCCGGAATGGAGACAGGCTACGGCCGTACACGCGAGACGAACGAACGCGGCATCTATAACGTCGTCTTTAGTTATCACGAAGAAGAGGTAGGACGTTATGCCGCTCGTGCTGCTGTAAAGCTTTTTCTCGATATGTCCGGCGACGTTGGGCTCGATGTTATCAATGAGCAGGTCGCTGCGGACATTCAGCGGATGCGGGAGATCCGCGAAGAAGTTCGCTTTGGACCGTCGACCGGTTCGCTGGTCGAAGAAGCAGATAGCCGTGATATTCCTTATATTCGGCTCAACGATCAATCGCTTGTTCAACTTGGTTATGGCGTTCATCAGAAGCGGATACAGGCAACGACCACCGCGAATACCAACATGATCGCGGTCGATATCGCCGGTAACAAACACGCCACCAAAACGTTGCTTGGTGACATGGGTGTGCCGGTCCCGAAGGGATATCGGATCCGGGAGGTCGATGAGCTCGAATCAACGGTCGAACGCGTCGGATATCCGGTCGTTATCAAGCCGTTAGACGGCAACCACGGTAAAGGTGCGACGGTCGGGATCAAATCGATCGAGGAAGCAACGATCGCCTACGAAAAAGCCAAGGAATACTCCCGCTGGGTAATTGTTGAAAAACAACTTATCGGCTCTGATTTTCGTGCGCTAATCGTCAACAATCGCCTGATCGCCGTAGCCGAACGCGTGCCCGCACACATCGTTGGCGACGGCGAACACACTATCGAAGAACTGATCTCGACTACAAACTCCGATCCGCGTCGAGGCTATGGTCATGAGAAGGTTCTGACCGAAATAGACATCGATAGCCAAACGCTTCGCTGCATTCATAAAGCCAGCTACGAGGTCGACAGCATTTTGCCGAAGGACGAAATTCTTTATCTCAAGACAACCGCAAATATCTCTACCGGCGGCACAGCGATCGACGTTACTGACGAGGTCCACCCGGAAAATGTTTTCCTCTTCGAACGTATCGCCCGCATCATCGGGCTTGATGTTGCTGGTGTCGATATTATCGCACCGAATGTGAGTGAACCGTTGCATGCAAACGGCGGCGGCATTATCGAAGTGAACGCCGCACCCGGATTCCGGATGCACCTTGCGCCGAGCGAAGGCATCGGTCGCAACGTCGCAGAACACGTGATCGACATGCTTTTTCCGCCCGGTGCGGAATCGCGAATTCCGATCTTTGCGATCACCGGTACGAACGGCAAAACGACAACTACGCGGCTGATCGCACACGTTTTGAAAGGCAGCGGCCGAACAGTTGGATTTACGACGACCGACGGAACTTATATCCAGAATCAGCAGATCGTTCGCGGCGATAATACCGGACCGGTTTCGGCTCAACTAGTTCTCAAAGATCCGACTGTCGATGTCGCCGTTTTAGAAACAGCCCGCGGCGGCATTATTCGTTCCGGCCTTGGGTTTGACCACGCGGACATTGGCATAGTGCTGAACATCGCTGCCGATCACTTGGGCCTTAAGGACGTTAACACGCTCGAGGATCTGGCTCGCGTAAAATCCGTTGTTCCGCGTGCGGTCGGGAAACGCGGATACGCTGTTCTCAATGCGGAAGACCCGCTCGTTTATCGAATGAAAGAGCTTGTTGACGGCAAGGTCGTTTGCTTTTCGATGGACGAAAACAACGAGAACATTCGCCGTCGTGCCGAGCGGGGCCGCATTTCCTGCGTTTACGAAAATGGGTTCGTTACTATTCTTAAGGGCAAGTGGAAGGTTCGCGTCGAAAAGGTGACGAACATTCCATTGACCTACGGCGGGCGAGCCGAATTTATGGTGCAGAACGTGCTCGCCGCGACGCTTGCGTGTTTTGTTCACGGCATTTCGATCGAAGACATCCGCGTCGGTCTGACCACGTTCAACGCCGGAACCGCTCAAACACCGGGCCGGTTGAACTTCATTGAGGTTGGCAATTGCACGGTGCTGATGGACTACGCACACAATCCGGCAGGCTTTACGGCTCTGACGAATTTCACGGCAAAGCTGTCGAACAAATATCGCACCGTTGTAATGAACGTTCCGGGCGACCGACGCGACGACGATATTCGCGAGATGGGCGAGATCGCTGGAAATGCGTTCGACCGGATCGTGATCCGTGCCGGGAATTATCTTCGCGGACGTGCTTCAGCTGAGGTCGCGATGTTGATACAGGAAGGCGTCGCTCGGACCGGAAAAGAGCCGCAGGTGCGTGTAATTCCCGATAGCCGCGAAGCGATCCAACATGCGATCAAATATGGCCGAAAGGGTGAGCTGATCGTAACGCTCGCCGATATCGTTCCCGACGATATCAGTTACGTTCAAGAGATTCGCGACAACCTGGCGGAAGCAGAACTCACGAAGGATGAACCGATTTCGCCCCAAGCATGATTCCGATGATCGTCTTGCGTCTTCGATCTCGCCGTTTTGGATCATTTCGAGCAGGTCAGGGAATTTGTGGCGTTCGATGGTGAGTATCTCGTCGGCTTCAAGTTTTTGGCCGACATCCGTCAGTTCGGTGGCTAAGAACAAATGCATTTTCTCGGTGAGAAAACCGGGCGAGACGTAGAATTCCGAGAGCTTTTCGATCTTTCCTGCGGTAACGCCGATCTCTTCTTCAAGCTCGCGTTTTGCTCCGGCCAAAGGATCTTCGCCTTCTTCAAGGGTTCCGGCGGCGATCTCCAAAAGATACTTTCCCGCCGCGTGGCGGTACTGCCTAACAAGAGCCGCCGTTTCATCGGCAAACACCGGAAGTATCACCGCACTCCCGCCATGAACGATAATGTCCCGCTCATACCGAACATCGCCCTCGCGGATCTCATCCACACGAATATCAAAAACCTTTCCGGTGTAAATCGTTTTGGAAGAAAGTGTGCGGGGTAGGTCGTTGTCTGGCTTGTTCGTCATTCGGTATGGTGATCGACTCTGATTTATACAGGATGTTTCCGTCTGCATTCAGTATAAGATTACCATGCGACCTCCAGGCATCACGAAGTGCGGGAAATAGGTCATCAGCTTCTTTATATTTCTTGAGCGAGAACAAATACTCGACCGTAAAGGAGTCATTTTCGGGAAATGCCTTGAAATTCTTAGAATCACACTTTTCTCCCTTCGCATCGAGGGATTTTACGAACTTGAATCCGTTTCTGATGATTAACCCTTGACGAAACTCGAAGTAGCCGCCCGGTTCGATCACCTTCCAGTCGGTTAAAGGTTTTGAGTTCTTTTCCTCTGCCGCTCTTTTTAACGAACGAATTAACCCCGGCAGATGGTCATAGTCGTCGCTGGTCACAACACCGTGGGGGTCGTCCAAATACGGGTTATAAGTCAAAACATCGCCCGTGACGGATTTATCATTAAGCCGATCCGAAGAATTTCTAACGAACAGTACCCTTGTCTGGAAATCAAAATACGGCCGAGTGACAATTACCGGCTCATTCCCTGCGTTGTAGAACTGCATCAATAAAGTGACCGACGCATATGGCTTTCCGTAAGCACAGCCGACACCGATATCTACAACCGAACCGGATAACTTCAACGCCGAATTTGCGTGAACAGGCACGTTGGCAAGTGCAACGATAATAAATGCGAAAGCGTACTTCATAACCTAACACGGAACCCCTTTAGCAACCAGACAAACCGAAATCGGCGGCAAGCCCTACTAGTTTTCCGGGCTCGGCTTGGGTGGATAGGTGTAGTTCAGTGTAAGTAAAACCCTTTTCGTTGAATTCATCGAAGTAGAGGTCAAGTTTGGCATCGCCGTCCATATCGCCGACCCAAAGTAGGCTGCCGAAAATATCTCGGTCACCACCGAAGTGATGA
>JBGTKQ010000162.1:0-21286 GCA_041744555.1 Pyrinomonadaceae bacterium | reverse complement strand
GCATTTTCAAGCCTTACGGAAGTCTCCGCGAGCTTCCGTTGTGACGCCAAAAGCTCTGTCTTTGCGGCAGAATATTGTTCGGCGTCGATCTTCTTTGATGCCTCTTTGGCCAACAAGGTAGCGGCCGAAAATGCGGTTTCGGCAGTTTTTCGTTCGTCTTCGGCGTTAGCGAATTCCCTTTTGCGATCGGAAAGCTGATTCGCTGCCGATTCGAGCGCAATAAACGTCCGATGTGCCTCAGCGGTCGAATCGCGAAGTTGCGTGGCCTGTTTCCAGTGCTCGTCCAGATCCTTATACGCTTCGGTCTCTTCGACAAGCAACTTCCGGTCGCTTTCGAGCCGCTCAAAATTCTTCTCAATATCCGACAATTGCCGACGCAGCTCCGGCTCGCTCGCGATCTGGCGTTCGAGCAATGCGATCCGTGCCTTTGGATTATCTAGACTTGTAAGTTCGCGTTCAATGGCAGCTAGAGATTCGAGCAACCCGGGCTCTTCTCCCGCGGTAACTTCAACAACATCTTTCTGTGAACGCAGGCGCGTGCCTTCGGCCTTGATCTCCAGATCGCGTTCTTCATAAACCGAAACCTGCGCTACTGCTTTCGCCGCATCGCGGGAAGATCTCAAGGCTCCGCCGAGCGAAACCGATTCGGCCTCAAGCGTTCCGATCTGTGACCGAAGCTCCCCAAACTGGCTGCTGATAAAACCCTCGAGCGTTTCGCCGTCCTTTAGGTTCAAACATCTTTGCGAAAGAATCGGGCACAGACCGTTTTTTATCTCGCTCTGGAATCGCTCATCGCGGCCAAGCTCGGCACGAAGCCGGGCAAGGTCCGCGACGACCTCGCTTTCGCGTTTTTGCAACGATTCGAGCTTTTCCGATTCGATCTGCTTAGCAAGTGCATCGCTCAACAGTTGCTTGTTTCGCGTAAAATCCGAACGCATCTTTTCAAGCTTTTCGGCAAGAACCATTAGTTCTGCCGAAGCTGCTCGGACCACCGCGAGTCGCGAACGTGTTTCATCGAGCAGCTTTTCCCTTTCCTGCTGTCGTACCGCTCGTGGGCGAAGATCACCGATCTCAGTATGCGCGTTTGCGATATCGGCAAGCTTTTCGCGAAGTGACTTATCCTCGGCTTTAACAGAATTTTCGGCACTTTCGATCTTAAAAAGCTCGTTTCGCAACCGATCGCGTTCGCCCCGTTCCCGCTCGAGTTCGCCGATCCGCCCCAAAACCTCAGTATGCTTTGCTGCGTCCACACGAACGTGTACGACCTTCGCCGCCGCGTCTTTTGACACGTTTAGCTCCGTCTCTTTCTGCTTAACAATCAGCTCGATCTTTTCAAATTCCGATCTTCGAAGTGCCAACTCTCGCTGAGCGGTTTCCGCATCAGCAGCAAGTTTATCCATCGCAGCAACCTGCTCGGCAACGCGGCCGGCGGAAGTCTCCAAAGAGGCTAAGTCGTGCTTCAGTGCTTCAACCAGTTTCGCGGCTTCGCTTCTCTCGACCTCAAGCGAGTCAAACCGGCCGAGTTCGCCCTCGGCTCGTGCGATCTTCATGTTCGCCGAATTTACCTGGTTTTCGACATATCGTTGCGTTTTCAGAAGCTCTTCGGCTCCGCGGCGGTATTCTTCCACTTTTAGTAGCGTATCGAATGTCTTTTTCCGGTCGGCGGCAGTAGCAAGAAAGATCGCTGTATAAGTTCCTTGTGGAACGCCGATGGCGTGTTTGAAAAGCGATTCAAGATCAGTTCCGGGTTCGAGTCCAAGGTGCTGCCAAAGAAACCGCGTAACCTCTTCTTTCTTCTCGGCGATCCGAAGTTTTAGTTGGGTGTCATAGACGTAATATCCCGTTCCGGTATCGCGATAGACGGTGTACTCACGCTCATCAAGCCCACTTTCTATCGTTACGCGGGCTACGCCTTTCTTTGCTCCTCGGCGGACAAAATCGTCCTTTTTGTAATCTAAAAGGTCGAACAGCGTCCACGCGATGGCTTCAATTATCGTCGTTTTCCCGGCGCCATTCTCGCCAGAGATCGAGGTTGAGCCCGGCAAAAACTCGAAAACGGCTTCGGCGTGCGATTTTATATTTTCGAGCTCGACCTTTTTTATATACACAGAAATATTGTCTCGATCTCTCCTAGAAGTGGGTTGTGATATCTCAATTCTAAGCCAACGGCGTCGAAAGCGAAAGAATGCGGCAACTCGTATTGTGCGGGCGAAAGAACAAAACTAGAATTAGGGCTTATGAAGATCGAAAACGGGGAAATTGTCGTAGCTGTGCTGCACACACCACGCGAGAAGTTGCTCGGGATCGTTGACGAGATCAACCAGGCCGGTATTTCTATACGCGCCATCGATCTCGGTTATTTTGACGATTGGTGTTCTTCGATCGCGAATGGCGAGGATTATCTTCCGATGAGCGATTATTTCTTTCCGATGTGGCGGGTCGAACGCATCACCCGCGACGAAGGCTCGCCATCTATGTCCGAAATATTCGAACAACGCACGGGCCGACCGCTGGGTGAGTTTTAGAACTATTTTTGCTTGAGGATTCTGATCGAACCGCTGGTCGTGGTCAGATTGACGGTTGCCGAGCCGTTGCCGAGCATGGCGACAATGCTTTTGCCGCCGGGCGTGATGTTTTCAGACTGAACATCAAGGGCTACCGCTGAATTGAACGAACCAAAACCTAGCGACGCGATGAAGGTCGATGACGCGTCAGCCGGAATTTGCAGCTCGATCGAGCCATTAGAGGTTTTGAAGTTATAGATCCCGCCCGTCAGAAACCCCGAATTAAACAGCACTGAACCTGAGATCGAGCTTGCCTTGATCTGTCTGTGATTCACTTTCTGCAATGAGATCGTGCCGCTTGAGGTTTGTGCGACCAATAGATCGCCGACCCCTCCGGGATTCACATCAAATGCGAGAATGTTCCCGGTCGTCGTTTTTAACGTGATCTCGCCGGCCGAACTTTCGAGCATAACGTCGCCTTTATAAGTTTCCGCCTTTACGCCGCCCGAGACGTTCCGAATTGCGATACTGCCTTCGATAACTTTTACGGAAACACTTTTTACCGAATCGATCGTTGCACCGCTTGTCCTTGCCTCAAAGCTGACCGTCGTGCCGACCGGAGCATCAATCTCTACCCTTGCACCGCCCAAACAATTTGCGAACGGGACGGGCGGGCCGTCAACAGTTTCGCGTGCTGCCCAGACCCAGTTCGGCTTGTCGTTTTTGGCGTTTCGCTCAAGCACCTTAAAGCCAAATCGGCGGCCATCCTTTACGAACACACGAACTTCGTCGCGATCCCAGCCGTTTATCGTCAACGCACCTTCCGATACACAAAACTTCAGATTTACGCCCGGGTCGACAGCGATCGCCCGCTCAGTCGTAACTCTCTCGTCTCGCGGTATCCGCGGCGGAACCGGTGTCGCCGTCGGCCGCGCGTTTGCCACCGGGCGTTCCGGAGTTTTTGATTTCGGTGGTTCGGGAATCGGCGACTGAGCAAAAGAGGCCGAAACAAAGACCGTGCAGAGGCACAGTAGTATTTCGATCCTAAATATTGTCGCCTTGAATGTAGTCATTAGATAAATAATTTGCCGTCACCTGATCGTCGCCATAAGCTCATCACGTTGTGCGGCGGAATTGAGCAGGTCGATCTTGTCCTGATACGATGCATAGAGGACTTGCCGTGCTGATTGATTTCGCGGATTCTTACGAACAAAATCACGCATCCTCTTTATCGAATCATCGACTACCGCCAGATCTCGCTGGAAGGCCACTTGGCCCGACGCCTTCAACGTCGATGCACCGCCGGAGTTCTGTTCAAGTTCGCCGATCGTGCGGACATAACTCTCTTCGCCGGGCACATACTGATAATTCAAAAACTGCGGCTGAGGCGATTCGTTCACCTGTTTACGGTCGCCGCGAACAATTCGCCGAAGTTCCTCGGGCGAATGATTCGACTTTCCGACGGTGATCGGCCGGATCTGCTCACCTTGTGGAACATTGTTTGAGACCTCTTGTAATGGTGCTGGAACTTGCACGCTCGGAGGCGTTACGATCGTCGCAACCGTTCCACCTGATTCCACAGCGACCGGAACCGAATTAGCAACGTCCGCCAACGAACCCATTCCGCTATTCAAGGTGAACACGACGGCA
Organism: Pyrinomonadaceae bacterium; assembly: GCA_041744555.1. Classification (GTDB taxonomy): domain Bacteria; phylum Acidobacteriota; class Blastocatellia; order Pyrinomonadales; family Pyrinomonadaceae; genus OLB17. Next base: position 17,132 of record JBGTKQ010000162.1, on the reverse strand, counting down.
GAAACTCCAAAAACAACGAGCAGGGTGGCGGCGGCGAACGATGGGCTCGCCATCTGCGTCGTCAAGAATGCATAGACGCGATTCCAGATCGAATGCTTTTCGTTTTCGACCTCGATCGAATCGCTGATCCTTGCCCACAATCTCTGCGTCGGGACCAACGTCTCAAGTTCACGGTCTAAGGCGGCGAACACTATCGCGTTCTCTTCTTCGGCTTCCGCCAGCAAAAGAGCGCAACTGCCGCACGTTGCAGTATGACCGGATACAACAGCAGATTCATTTAGCGAAAGTTCGCCGTCAACAAATGCCTGAATTATCCCGATCTCTAAACACTCTTCTTTCATAAAACCTCGTTCCCAGTTTTGCCATAGAACCGCATGAATTCTGCTCTTGCCCGCGCCACGAATGTTCCTATGCTGCTCTCATTGAGCGATAAACTTTCGGCGATCTCACGATAACTCAGGCCCTGCTGCTTCAAGACCAAACAACTTCTGAGCGGCTCTTTCACTTTCGACAATGCCCGATTAACCTCGCTCAATTCCGCCTTTTGCTCGTATTCCGTTTCGACCGAATAGACGCCATTTTCCTCTACTTCTTTGACGTAATTCTCTTCCCGCGTGTTCGCCCTTATATTTCCGCGAACGACGTTCTTTGCAAGGTTTAATGCGACCCGTATCAACCACGGCTTGAGCATTTCCATGTCTGGCAGTGTGTCCAGATGTTTGTAAAGTCGGATGAACACCTCTTGCGTCACGTCTTCGGCAAGGCCCGGATCGCGCACAACGGATCTGGCCGCGCGGAACACAGTTCGATGGTGGAGCGAGAACGCCTCCTCAAACTCGATCCTTTCTTTTGCCGCGGCGGCTGAAGTTTGCTCGGACATCAAGTCCACAAAAATTTCCGTCGAATCTCTCATTTTCAGCATCGATCAATGCTTTTCACAACAAAGATACACCACAATAAGCTCATTTGTGACAGGTTGGCTGATCAAAAACGAACAAAATTTGCTTCTTGCGCGAGCTCGGCGGGAAATACCGATTCGCCCAGAGCCGAAACGACATAGTTGTGGCTTTTCTCGATCTCTTCAAACAATTCGGACACTTCCGGTGAAAGGTTGCCGGGTTCGTCACGTTTTGTAAAAGCCGGTTCGATCATTGCCAAGCGTCGCAGGCATTCGTGCAAATGCCTGACTCCAATACCGTATTCGCCGATCTCAGACCCAATGACGAGCCTTATTTCCGCCTGATCTTCGGTGAAATGGGCGATCAATGAAGCGGTTCGGCTTACGCCGCGTTCGAAACGCTCAGAATGAAGAAGATCTCGACCGGCTTGTTCCGCCTCGATCTTTGAACGAAGCGAAAGTCGCCCACGTCGCCCTTCCGGCATACGAAGATCAAATAATATCGTTACTTTCTTATCGTTCTCGGCAGAAAACTCCCGGACGATGATGTTCCCTGTCTTCGCCGTCGCCTTCCAATCGACCGTCCGCATATCGTCATTGATATGATATTCGCGAAGGGCCAGCAGCTCTTGCCCCGATCCGCGTTTGTTTGCGACCAATTTTCCGGCATCGAGTTGCAGATCGATCGTGTCCGGCGAATGCGGCTCGATCTTCGGAAGGACGATCAACTCGGTCTCTTTCGCCGGAAGCCGCCGCCGGTGACGGAAGAACGCGAACGGAAACTTTGTCGAGACCTCAAAGTCTCTGATAACGAGCCGGCCGCGATTGTCGAAAACGTGGATCGCCCGCGTCTCGACCGTCGAGTTCCGTGGGACGTGTACAAAATATTCGAGCGTTCGGCGAACGATCGGCGGCTTCGAAAGCCTTTCCGCGATCGATCCCGGAAGTAATTTACGAAGTTCCGTTGCGGCGATCGATTCGCTCCGTTCGTTTCCGCGAACTTCAGCTACGACCGAATTTCCCGAAAACCAGCGCTTTCGGTTGTGGATGCTAACGAAGATCGGCGTCTCTTCGCCGGCAAAGATAGTTTCCGGAAAACGCATCTTTACATCAAGACGCTTTAGAGAAATGCTACCTGCGATAAACCCGACGATCATCGCAGCAACGAGAAACGAAAAGACGATAAAAAGAAGGTTGTTGCCCGTGTTCCATGCGGAAAACCCGACGATCGCGATCAGCCCGGCGACAATGCCGCCGCCAAGCGTGAAATCAAAAGGAAGGTTCAGTTGAGAAGCTTCTTTGCTCGCGCTTCGCGCCAACGGCGGCACCACGAAGATCAGTATTATCAGAACAAAAACCAGCGAAAGTCCGGCGGCAATGCCCGCGATCCGCGGATTGTTCATCTGATGTGCAAGCAAGGTAAGCCCGGCAAGAAACATCCCGCCGAAAACCACGATCGTTCCCATCGCAGCATTTCGGATATCGCGGATGCTAAAAAGCTGTCTGATGCCGGATAGATCCATTGACGAAATCAAAAATTAGATCGGCACCGCAACGCCTTGAAGAATATCGGTCAAAGCTTTTTCGGCTTCGCGGTTTCGGTTTTTGAGGCCCGAGGCTCGGGAATTGACGATCACGCGATGCCCAAAGCACGGCACGACGAGACGTTTGATATCGTCGGCGATGCAGTAGTCGCGGCCTTCGATCAGCGCGAGTGCTTGTGCGGAACGGAACAAAGCAAGCGAACCGCGAGGGCTGATGCCTAGTTCGAGAACATCATTTGCCCGAGTTGCTGCAACGATCGCCAACAGATAATCGACGAGAACTTCATTGACCTTGACCAAGCTGACACGATTCTGTATCTCCAACACTTCTTCTTGCGAAAGCACCGGCTTTACGAACTCGATCGGATTCGAATTTGCACGGTCCATCAGAATCTGACGCTCTTCGTCCTGGCCCGGATAACCCATGTGAACGCGAAGCATGAAGCGATCAAGTTGTGATTCCGGCAACGGATATGTGCCGTGATGTTCCGACGGATTCTGCGTCGCTAGCACCATGAACGGCAGCGGGAGTGGCCGCGACAAGCCTTCAACGGTTACTTGTTCCTCCGCCATCGCTTCGAGAAGCGCAGATTGAGTTTTCGGCGTTGCACGGTTTATCTCATCGGCTACTACGATGTTCGAAAATATCGGTCCGGCCCGCCATTCGAAAGTGTTGCTCCGCTGGTCAAAGATCGAAAGCCCGATCACGTCTGACGGCATTAGGTCCGACGTAAATTGAATTCGATGAATGCTTAGGTCCAACGCTCGGGCCAATGCATTTGCCAGCGTCGTTTTTCCGATTCCCGGAACGTCTTCGATTAACAAATGTCCGCGGGCAAATAACGTTACGAGAGCGAGCTTAATCGTTTCGCTCTTTCCGCGAATAACTGTTTCGATCGCTCGTTGAAGTTCAGCGATCTTTTCTACGGCGACATCGCTCGTAGCCTTTCGAGGTTCCACGGCTGCGGTATCGGCTGTTATCCAATCTCTCATCATTTAGGTGAACGCGCGAGCAGGTCCAATTAAACAGTTTACAGGAAAATCGATGCCCTTAATAGGCAAAACTTTGCACCAATTGATTCCGAACAGCGAGCCGGGTGCCTCACCACCGCATCAAAGTTATTTGAATTTACATCTGAAACGAACTAAACTTTTGGAACCGTAGCGTTCATTCTGCGTGGAAATAACGTTTGAGGTAAAGGATAATCATGAGCAATTTTAGAAACCGTGTTCGCGACCAAAGAGGCTTTAACCTGATCGAGTTAATGATCGTTATCGCGATCATAGGAATTTTGATCGGCGTCGGTACGATCGCTTGGGGCGCCATGCTAAAAGCCGGAAACGAAACCTCGGCGACACAAACGTTGGACCGCATTCGTACTTTTCAGGCTCAGTATGCATCGCGCAACAAGGGTAAGTTCGCTAATTTCCAGCAGCTAGTCACCATCGCCGGGTTGGATGAACAGTTTTCGGCCGAACGCCCGGTCGTAAACGGATATATTTTTACTATAACTGTCGAAGAGCCAACCGACGCCAAGCCTTCGTTTTATTCAGTAGTCGCGGAACCGCAGGTACCAACAGGAGTTCAAGCGACCGGAAATCGTTATTTTTACACCGATTCTGCGATAGGCTCGATCAAAGCAAACGACACCGGCCCGGCAAATGCGGAATCTCCGTCGATATAATTTCCGCCGTCTTAGCTCAGTGGTAGAGCACTCGCTTCACACGCGATAGGTCGGAAGTTCGAATCTTCTAGACGGCACCACTTCTTTTGGCAGTTTACGTTGATAATTTGATCGATTGGGGTTGGCGACGCGGCCCGTCGTGTCATTTGATCGCTGACTCCGTGGGTGAATTGGTCGAATTCGCCATCGCTATCGGTTTAAGGCCAGAATGGTTTCAACCGAAAAGCTCGCCGCATTTTGACCTTACTGCCGACGGGCGAAAGGCGGCCGTTTCGAACGGTGCGATTGAGTTAAACCGCAAAAATTTCGTCAACAAACTACGGGAACTTCGGGGTGGCCGCAACCAATTGATCCGAACTCAAAAAGCTTCGGGCAAAAAATAAAAGCGGCCCGCTATCGAGCCGCTTTTATTTATTCACCTTTGACCGTGCTTATTCCGCCATTTCCAGACCTTCGACTCTAACCGAAATAAAATAGCTAACTGCCGGTTTATTAGGGCGATCCTCTTTCGGCGGTTTTGGTGCGGGCTTCCCAGGCTCAACCTTCGGCGGAATCGGCTTCGGAGGCCGTTCCGGTTTTGGCCCATCTTTCTGTGCCATCACGGCAAGCGAAAGACCTGCCATCATGAATATCATTACAAAAACTTGCTTTATTACTCTCATCTTAATAAATCCTCTTCCAAAATCTAACGCATCCGGGGAAGAAGGAGTGGGCGTCACTGATCTTTAACGCAATCGTGGTGCCAAGGACCGAGACTAAGACGCAAATCACTGTTTAACGGTTGGAAGCGTCGCCCAAGTACGTAAAGTCACTTTACAAAACTTTACGATTTCAGTAATTGTTATACGAAATCGTCGAGATTTCAAGGAAATGCGCAAGATTACTGATAGAATCAGACCAATATGACCGAAACAATATCGGCAACCGACCGTCTTCGTTCGATCTTGGTGCTTTTGGCAACGATAGGAACAATAGTATTTAACACGCTTGCGGCAAATGGCCTGGTCGGCGGTGTTACACCTGCCGAGATCTCTGACCGATATCCTACGCCAATAACGCCCGCAGGTTATGCTTTTGCCATTTGGAGCTTGATCTATCTCGGACTCATAATCTTCAGCATTTATCAGCTTTTACCGGCGAATGTGGCCCGTTTTCGTAGTATTCGGTCGCTGTTTATCATATCTTGTGTCCTGAACTGCGGATGGATCTACTTTTGGCACAATGATCAGATCGCTCTTTGCCTCGGCATCATTTCGGCCCTTCTTCTAACACTATTCTTTATCAATTGGCGGCTCTTAAATACCAGTTCGCTAACTGAATACTGGTTCGTAAAGGCTCCGTTCAGCATCTATTTCGGCTGGGTAACTGCCGCGACGCTAGTGAATTTCGCTATCTTTCTAAAGGCGACCAGTACTGATATTTCTGGCGGAACATGGACAGCGATTGCTGTCATCTTGATCGCCTTGGCAGCAACGCTTGGTGTGCTTGTACGTTTTCGTCTATCGAATTACTTATATCCGTTGGCGATCGCCTGGGCTTTGACCGCGATCGGCGTGAAACAGAGCGGCCAAACGCTGGTCGTCACAGCCGCCGCGTTCGGGACCATTGCATGTCTGATCGCGACGCTGAGCCTTGTCGTAAATTTGCCGTCGTCACAAGCCAGTGAGCGATCTCCGGAATAAGTGATAAGTGAGAGGTTATAGGTAAGAGGTTTTACATATCACTTTTTACTTATCAGCTATCACTTGTTTCGAAGAAACTTTACAAACTTTCAAATGAACAAAGGCAATATCTGCATTTCAATCTGTGCTGAAACAGCCGATGAGCTTTTTGAAAAGATCGGCCTCGCCGAGCCTCGTGCCGATGTAGTCGAACTGCGGTTCGACTGCCTAAAGCCTATCGAGATCGACTCAGTCTTCGACCGACTGCCAAAAATCGCGAAGAAATATCTCGTTACCTATCGCCCAAGCGAGCAGGGCGGAAAGCGTGTTCTGCCGCTCGGCGAAAGAATCAAATTCTGGTCGCGAGCGTCGATAAAACTCGAAGATCGCGATTATTTTGCCGACCACGAAATGGACATCGACTTTCCTTTGAATTTCTCAAATGAGCGAGCGATTGTTTCAGAACACTATTTTTCAGGATTGCCTCAGGATTTCGTCATCAGTTACGAAGCAATGGTCAGCCTTTCCGGAAAGATAGCCAAGATCGCAGTGACATGCGACGAAATTACCGATGCGATTCCCCTGTGGGAACTGCTCCGTCATGCAAAAACAGACGGCAGCGAGATCATCCCGATCGCCATGGCCGAGGCGGGGAAATGGACTCGGATATTGGGTTTGGCTCACGGCGCATTTATGACTTACGCATCGCTCGATGTGGGCGAAGCGACAGCTCCGGGACAGATCACTGCGGCCGACATGATCGACGTATTTCGCGTAAAGGAGATCGATCAGACAACCGAGGTCTTCGGCATTATTGCCGGTGATACGACTTACTCGATGTCGCCGTACATCCACAATCCAGCGTTCAAGGTATCGGGAATGAATCGTGTTTTCGTCCCGCTCCAGGTCAACGATCTTGGTGACTTCATGAAACGAATGGTCATTCAAGAGTCCCGCGAAGTCGAGCTAAATTTTCATGGTTTTTCGGTCACCAATCCGCACAAGCAGGCGATCATTCCATTTCTTAATGAAATAGACGAAACCGCTAGAGAGATCGGCGCGGTGAACACGGTCAAGATCGTGAACGGAAAGTTCTTCGGCTATAACACAGACGCACCCGGTTTTATTCGCCCGCTAACAGATGCCATCGGCGATCTAACAAACGTCCGGGTCGCCGTTTTCGGTGCAGGTGGTGCAGCCCGAGCGTGCATTTATGCACTGAAAAATGCGGGTGCCGATGTAACTATCATTGCCCGCAACGAACAAACCGGTAACTATTTGGCACAAGAATTCGAAGTAGATTTCAGGAAACCAGAAACTCAAAACTCACCAATAGATACTGACATACTGATCAACGCTACTACGCTCGGCACGTTCGGCACATCCGAATACAAAACCATTGCAGTGGCCGAACAGCTTTCCAGCGTAAAGCTCGTTTACGACCTGATATATAATCCCGAAGAGACGCTGCTCATCCGCGAAGCGAAGGCCGCCGGATGTAAAACTCTCGGCGGGCTGGATATGCTTATCGGGCAGGCTGTTCGCCAATTTGAGATCTGGACCGGCGAAACGCCGTCGCGTGAGATAATGCAAGCGGCTGCTCGAAAACGATTGTCACAATGACCCAAACTTTACAACCCGAAGCCCTCAACTGTCCAAACTGCGGCGGCGCGGTGATGAGCGACAAGACCCAGTGCCAGTTTTGCAGCTCGCGGCTTAAGACCGTTGGCTGTTCGAAATGCTTGGGGCTAATGTTCCTCGGAGCGATATTCTGTTCGCATTGCGGAGCGAAAGCTAGCGAGGTTACTGTTGCCCAAGACGCGGCGGCCGGTGAATGCCCACGCTGTAAACTAAACTTAAAAACGATCGGGATCGGCTCGATCGTTGTACGCGAATGCACAAAATGTGGTGGGTTATGGACTGCAAGCGAAACATTCGAAACCATCTGCGCCGACCAGGAAAAGCAGGCTGCGGTATTGAATTTTATTAGTAACGCGGCTCATCCCAATACTGATCCATCAGTGATCTCATACGTTCCTTGTCCCGACTGCAAGTCGCTCATGAATCGCAGCAACTTTGCACGTTCATCCGGCGTCATCGTCGATATGTGCAAAAGGCATGGCGTCTGGTTTGACGCGGAAGAGCTGCCAAAGATCATTGACTTCATCAAAAAGGGCGGCATTGATCGTCAGCGCGAAAAAGAAAAAATTACGATAGCCGATGAACGGCAAAAGCTACGCAGCGATCAGCGACGGCTGGAGATGGCCGAACGCCGGTCCGGCGCTCGATTCAAGGACGAAGAAGACAGACCTATGTTGAACAGCGTGCTTGGATTTTTGTTTGACAAACGATTCGCAATTAAATAATCACGTCCTTTTCTATCTCCCAGGTCATCGGCGGTTCGACCGTCTTAATTGTTCGTTTTGGACTTAAATTGAAATTTCGCCAACGGACCTTTCCGGTTCCGTCGTCACTGATGTGGCCACTATCTGTTTTGACCTTTTTTGTAGAAAAGTTGTAGCTGCGGGTTTCGATCTCACCTGTTGCCCGATTAACATCGGTCTTATCGACTCCAATAAGGACAAATTCGTCTTTTCCATATCGAAATTTATATTTCCGGTTGGACATGCCCCATGAACCCGCACTGTAGAATTCTTCGAAAATAAACGTCAGCACTCCATTTTTTACTGCGACTTCCTGAAACGGCTCAGTCATTGTCGGCTGATCAGGAGCAACAATAAAGTGGTTATTCTGCTCAACAAGCGTGTAACCGCTAGATCGACGAAAGGCAATAACGAGTATCCTTGGATTTGTATCAAATTCACTGGTGCCAAGCCCCTCATTCGCAAATATAAATTTCTTTTCAGCGCCCTTAATAACTAAAACGCAATCAGCGAGGTTGTCGCCGTTCAGATCCGACTCGACCTTTGACATAACCGTCCATTTCTCGAGCACGAAATCCTGGCATTTCGCCGCCTCGTTTGCTATCACAGGGTAGTCGGCTAGTTGCGGGTTCAGCCATTTGTTATCGGCGTCGCTTTGGGCGAACAGGTTTAAAGTCGTTATCAGCAGAATTTCAATTATTAATAGTTTCTTCATTGTTTTGGTAGAATCAAAGCATTCCTGATTTAAGAACGAAAGGCGGGAAGGTTTTTGCATGGACGAACGCTACAGCAGACAGATATTTTTCCGCGAAATAGGAAAGGCCGGACAGGAAAAGCTGTTCGCTGCGCGAGTTTTGATCGTCGGCTGCGGAGCGTTGGGAGCGTCGCACGCCGAGATGCTTTCACGTGCCGGAGTCGGGCGTTTGCGCATTGTCGATCGCGATTTCGTCGAATATACAAATCTACAACGGCAGACGCTTTTCAATGAAGAAGACGCCGAACACCGAACACCAAAAGCTGCTGCAGCAAAACGTCGGATCGCCGAAATAAATTCCGGTATCGATGTAGAAGCGATCATCGCCGACGTAAATATTTCGAATATCGAAGTGTTGATCGAAGGTTGCGATCTCATCATCGACGGCACCGATAATTTTCAGGTTCGCTATCTGCTCAACGACGCCTGCGTGAAGCACAACAAAACGTGGATCTACGGGGCCGCGGTCTCGAGCTACGGCACGACGATGACCGTCATCCCCGGCGAGACACCTTGCCTGCGTTGCATCTTTGAAGAAATGCCCGACGCGGGAAGTTCGCCGACATGCGACACCGCCGGTGTGATCATGCCGATAATTTCAAGTATCTCTGCCGTTCAAGTTGCCGAAGCAATAAAGTTGCTAGTGGGTGATCTGACGTCGCTACATCGTTCTCTGATACAGATCGACGTCTGGCAAAACGATTGGCGTAAAATAAAACTCTCCGGGCCGAACGCGGACTGCAAATGTTGCGGGCAGAACAACTATGAATTTCTCGACGCCGAAACACAGGAATTCTCCGCCGTACTTTGCGGTCGTGATGCCGTCCAGATCGCACCGCCGAAACTGGTGCATCTTGACCTCGATGCTTTCGCTGACAAGATCAAGTTCGTGACGTCCGTAAATCAAAACGAATATCTTGTTCGCTTTACCGTCGACGAAAACGAGGTGACCGTGTTCCGGGACGGCCGTGCGATCGTCAAAGGAACGGACGATATTTCAAAGGCCCGGTCGATCTATTCTCGGTTTGTCGGCAGCTAAGTTTTTATGACAATCAAGCCAAAAGTGATTATTGTAGGCGGCGGTTTCGGTGGGCTTTGGGCTGCGAAGGCGTTGGCGAACAAGCCGGTCGAAGTAACACTGATCGACCGCAAGAACCACCACACGTTTCAGCCATTGCTGTATCAGGTGGCGACCGCTGTGCTATCACCCGGCGAGATAGCTACGCCGATCCGGCGCATTCTACATTACGCCAAGAATATCGAGGTAATTCTCGGCGAGGTCATGGATTTTGAGACGGCCGGAAAGACCGTGACGCTCGATGATGGTTCGCTGGTTCCGTTCGATTATCTGATCGTCGCCGCCGGTGCACGTCATGCTTATTTTGGCCACGATGAGTGGGAAACGTCCGCGCCCGGTTTGAAAACTATTGAAGATGCGGTGGAGATCCGCCGACGCGTATTGCTCGCCTTTGAGCTCGCCGAACGACAAGCATATCTTACCGGCGATCACGATCCGTTAAATTTCGTAGTCGTCGGCGGCGGGCCGACCGGCGTCGAACTTGCAGGCGCGATCGCCGGAATTGCTCGGCAAGCTCTTGCTAAAGATTTCAAAGCGATCGATACCCGAAAGGCGAAAGTTGTATTGTTCGAAGGCTCTGATCGCGTGCTTGGTACGTTTCACCCCGATCTTTCGAAAAGCGCCAAAACCCAGCTCGAAGATCTCGGCGTTGATGTCCGATTGAACAGTTTCGTCACCGACATTAGACCCGGCAAGGTAAAGGTCGGTGAAGAATGGATCGATTGTGATGTTGCGGTGTGGGCAACAGGAGTTGCCGCGTCACCGATCGGCAGGGCTCTCGGCACCGAAACTGACAAGGCTGGACGTGTATTCGTTGCACCCGACCTTACGATTCCGGATCATAAGAACATTTTCGTTATCGGTGATATGGCATCGCTTAACCAGGCAAACGGCGAAACGGTTCCGGGCTTGAGTCCAGCCGCGATGCAGATGGGAACGCTAACCGCAAAGAACATACTTGCCGATCTGAACGATAAGCCGCGAAAGGATTTCAATTATGTCGATAAAGGCACAATGGCAACGATCGGTCGCAACAAAGCCGTCGTCGACGCAAACGGTTTCCATTTTACAGGCTTCATTGCATGGATGATGTGGCTGTTTCTTCACGTATTCTTTCTGATCGGTTTCCGCAATCGAATTATCGTGATGATGGAATGGTTTTGGGCATATCTAACCCGCGAACGGAGCGCTAGGTTGATCACCGGCGACGCCGACGAACTGCGCAATGCCTTATTGTTTCTCGAAGGCGAAGCATCCGTTACGATTCTCGACGATCCTGATCCCAAAACAGGCTCTAGAAAAAGGGTCAAACCTTGACCGCCGCTCCCATCGATGAATTACCGGCGTTGGTCGTGTGTTTTTGTGCCGGATAATTTAGAATCAAAAGCAGTTCAGTTCCCCATATAACCAATGAAAAAGTTCCTGTTCCTGTCAACACTTTTTGCGCTGTTAAGCATCACGAATGCCAACGCCCAAACCGCGATATGGTCCGTAAACTCTCGCGAAGACGTCCTGAAGGGCGATTCTCGCGGAGTTTCGACCGACCCGAACGGCGCGATAACCGTCGCCCCAAAGCTGGCCGAGACCTTTAAGGCCGGGCAACCTTACGTTTGGTCAACTGCTGTCGATCTGAGCGGAAATATTTATTTGGGCACCGGAAGCGAAGGCCGCATCTTTCGCTTAACGCCAAGCGGAACTGGAACGCTGTTCTCTGATTTGGCCGAGCTTAATGTGTCGGCACTTGCGATCGGACGCGGCGGCGAATTATTCGCCGGAACGTCGCCGGATGGCAAGGTCTATAAGATCGACTCCGCCGGAAAGTCCGAAGTTTATTTCGACCCGAAGGAGAAATATATTTGGTCAATGGCAGTGATGGCGGACGGAAGTCTCGCGGTCGGGACCGGTGAAACCGGTAAGATCTATCGGGTTCGAGCAGCCAATGCATCGCCCGATTCATCGTTGCTCTTCGACACAAGCGAAACGCATATCATAAGTCTCGCCGCGGACAAAGCTGGTAATCTTTACGCCGGAACCGATGCAAACGGACTTGTGCTTCGTTTCCGGCCGGACGGAAAGCCGTTTGCCTTGCTCGATTCGCCGCTTCGGGAGATCCACGAATTATCTGTTGGGCCCGATGGTTCGGTCTATGCCCTCGCGTTAGGTGAATCCGCCTCAACTGCCAAGACAGCTGAAACACCGGCAACTGTTGCAAATAAAACCGTCTCGGTCGAAAAGCCACCTTTGGCCGCTCCACAACCGCCTCAAAAAAGTAAGTACGACCTTACAGCCGCCAAATCCGCCGTTTATCGAATTTCGCCTGATGGCTCGAACGACATTCTATGGTCATCTGGCACGGTGGTCGGATTTTCGCTGTACGCTCATCAGACCGGCCGCGGCGTCCTGCTCGGAACATCCGACCGAGGACGTATTTACGATATTTCTAACGAAGGCCGCGAGACTCTCGCTCTTCAAACCGAAGCCGGTCAGATCTCATCGATCTTTACAACGGGAAATAAGTTATTCGCCGCCTCGAGCAATCAGGGGAATATATATTCGATCGGGTCTGAAACTGAATCGGAGGGCGTTTACGAATCCGCAGTCCTTGATGCAAAGACGACGGCAAATTGGGGCAGCATTTGGTGGCGGTCAAGCGGAAATGTGATGATCGAAACGCGAAGCGGCAACACCGATTCGCCGAGTGAATCTTGGAGCACGTGGCACGCCGTGCAAGCATCCGGAACTCGTGGCCAAATCGGCAGTCCGAGTTCACGTTTTGTCCAATGGCGTGCCGTCCTAAAAAGCGCTCAGGCAGTTTTGAACGAGGTCAGTCTTGCCTTTGCCAACAGGAATATTTCTCCGGAGATGTTAAGCATTTCGATCCTTCCGCCGAACGTCGGCCTGCTTGCAAATCCGCCGATCCAGATCGATCCGAATATCGAACTTTCAGGGATCGACCCGTCAATTTTCGGCATTGCAGTTCAGCCTATACTGCCACGCCGTGCTTATCAACGCGGTGCTCGCTCATTTCAATGGACGACCGACGATCGAAACGGCGACTCGTTGGAATTCGATATCTATTACAAGGAATCCGCGGAGACGAGTTATCGGCTTCTCAAGTCAAATGTGGCTGAAACGTTTCTTACGCTTGACGGCTTATCGCTAGCGGATGGCCGGTACACGCTCAAGATCGTTGCGAAAGATTCGCCGTCAAACCCGGCCGGGCTTCAGCTTTCGGGTGAGATGGTCAGCGAACCATTTGAGATCGACAACACACAACCTATCGTCGCCGTTTCGGAAAACACCGCTCTTCGCACCATGGTTAAGTTCTCGGCGCGAGATACTTCTAGTTATCTTATCAAGGCGGAATATAGCTTCAATGGCGGTCCTTGGATCGCGGTTCACTCTGAAGACGGCATTTCCGACGGGCCCGTAGAATCTTATATCGTCAATTTAGAGAAACTTGCGGCGGGCGAGTATTCGGTTACGCTACGCGTATTTGACGCCAATGGAAATATCGGCAATGCTCGAGCGATCGTGCGTAGATAACCTGCTTACTTTTTAGGTAGCGTCATTGTTTCGCCTTCCGACGATATTTCGAGATGCCTTGTGGTATTGTCGGTAACGCTCGGCGGAACCAGATCGCCGGTTGTGTAGGATGAATCGGGCGAGATGTAGTCAGCTTTGGTTGATGGCAAAGAATTCACGACAGTTGCCGATTCGACCATGTTTGCCGTGGTGGAATGGAATTGCGGCCGCAGAGCTTCCATCTTGCGGGATTTCAGCAGATCCGAAATTCCCTTTGCCAGAAAAGTAAACGCCGGAAACAACATCGCCCACCACCACTTCTGGCCATTAGCGACGTTGGTCGTCAGTAATACGATCGCAACGATAAGAAAGCCGACCCCGGAAATGATCGATTTGATCGAATCGCCGTAAACTTCGGCCGGATCTTTTCGGCGGCGTGACTCACTTTGAATTTGCGCAGTTCCGGCATCAAGCCCGCCAACGCCATAAAGTGGTGCCTTAGGCCCATTCAATGCCGCCGAAACGTTCCCGAGATCAACCCCGCAGGTTCGGCAAAACTTGCCGTCATCAGGATTCTTCGTGCCGCATTTTGGACAAAACATAATCGATCACTTCTTGCTTCGCTGTCGCCTCGCCTCAAATAAAACTACGCCGGCGGCAACTGAAACGTTCAAGGAATCTATTTTTCCATACATCGGAATATTCACCAACACATCACAATTTTCAGCAACAAGCCGATGTAGCCCCGAACCTTCATTTCCAAGAACCAAAGCCGACGGCCGTGTCCAATCCCAATCCGTGTAACTCATCTCCGCATCAACTGATGTTCCGACGACCCAGACATTCTTTTCCTTCAACTCTTCGATCAAACGGTTAAGGTTCTGAACACGGGCGACCGGAACATACTCGATCGCTCCGGCCGACGATTTGGCGACCGTTTCCGTCAACCCGACCGCTCGCCGTTCCGGAATAAAAACACTTTGGGCTCCGGCACATTCCGCACTCCGCAAGATCGCACCGAAATTTCGCGGGTCTTCGACACCGTCCAAGATCAGAATCAAACTTTCGTCGTTGATACATCCGAGCAGTTCATCGGCTTCCGCATAATCGGCCGATGAGGCCACGGCGACGACCCCCTGATGATTCACGTCCCGTCCAACGAATTTCATCAAAGCATCCCGCCCGACCCGTTCGACTACGATACCGTTCTGCCTGGCAAGCTCATTTACTTCCCTAAAACGATGTTCTGTCGCACCCTCTAGCGCGTATATTTTATTGATGCTTTTTGGTTTTGAACGAAGCCGCTCCAAAACCGGCGAGAATCCATGTATTCCGCCGGATGGTGCCGAGGTAGTTGCCCGATCTCTACCGCGAGCCTGCTCTGGCCTTTCAGCTATTTCGTGATTATCCCGAGGTTCAAAGGCCTTTTTGTTTGGCGGACGCTCGGCTCGTGTCTTCTTCATATAGAAAGGGCCTGCAATCGAGAATATTTTGTGAACTGCATTTCGTTGGTTCTGGTTTCAACAGTCGTCCGTCCCCTTCGCTCCAGGCCGATACGCAGCATACCTTTATGGTCCTTCGAAGTTACAAGTTCCCAGACCAGATCCAGTATAGGCCGCAACGCATCGTAATTGTTATCGAACCTGAGATGCGAAGAAAACCCGATCAGCTTATTACTTAACTGAACAAGATTGGCTGCGGCGAGCAACTGCTTTTCACCTTCTAAGCAAGAAAAATCAAAGCCATGGATCGAAACGCGAAACCCGCGTTCGTGTCCCGTCGTGTAAAGATCGAGAACGGGCCTGTCTGATTCGATCTGTAGAACTTCGACTTCAGAATTATTCCTTCGACGCTTCTTTTGCGTTTCTTCGGTTTTTGTTTCGAAAAGACTACCTTGAACGACCAAACGCATATCGCTCGGTAACACTCGAATATTCTGACTACTATTGAACTCATGTAGCAAAAGTTCGTCTTCGTTAAACGTTATGCCGCGCAACCGAACCGGCTGTTGGCTGGCGTTCAATTTCTGATCGGAAACAACGCTCAGCTTATGACCGTTCTTACCAGTTCCATCAGCAGCCGCTTTTGCCAGTTCTAATGAAGCAAATCGACCGACCGGCACGGCGGTTCCGCAGTTCCTCAGAAGTGTTAGAAGTTCTGTATTACTATCAAATAATTGGTCCAGGCCGCGTCTCGGGTCAGCATCCCTAGTCTTATCGAACTGCAACACCATATTGAATCCGGGTTCCCAGGATTCGGGTTGGTTTTCGATCGACGTTGGAAGCAAGTCCGGTACTGCCAAACCGATCAATTCGCCGCAATAGATACAATTTTGCCGTTCAGGGGAATTCGTTCGGGAACATTTACCGCAGGCCAAAAGTTCTCCGGGCGAGAAGCCGATATCTTCCGAACGTATCAGCGTGCCATCAGACAAGACTTCGACATTTTCTGACCGATTTGAAGCCATTTTCAACTCCTAAAAACAACAAATGTTAACACGTTCGAAACTATAAAGCTTGACCATCTGTCTTTCGCGTAGCAAACTGTTATTTGGACGATATTATAGGAAGCAGTTTTTAGAAGCGGTTATTTGATCATATTTTAAAACGTTTAGATAAGCAGTTCGTTTTTTTGACATTCTACTTTGAAGAAATAATTCGCCGGATCTACCGGCATTTACATCCGCAAGACGCTTCGCTCGAACCTTCCGCATAATACCGGCCACTTGAAATAAAGAGGTCACCAAATGCAATTCGACACGACAACCAGTTCGTCGTGGAAGTTCGGGCATCGCGGACGAGTCGCCGTTTTTATTGACGGCAACAATCTTTTCCACGCAGCTCGCTTTCACGCGATCGACATTGATTACAACAAGCTTTTGCAGATCCTGCTCGGGGATGGGCGGCTGTTGCGGGCGTTTTTTTACACAGGCGTCGATGCCGGTGCCGAGCGCCAACAGGGGTTCCTTCTGTGGATGCGTCGAAACGGCTTTCGCGTCGTTCAGAAAGAACTAAAAACTTTTTACGATGGCACTCGGAAAGCAAATCTCGACGTTGAGATCGCCGTTGACATGCTCAGCCTCGCCGGCCGCTATGACACCGCTGTGCTTGTCTCAGGCGACGAAGATTTCGTTTATGCGATAAATGCCGTAGCTTACAAGGGCTGCCGCGTCGAGGTTGCCGGATTTAGGTCCAACACCGCTCCGAGACTTATTGATGTAGCTGACTTCTTCATCGATCTTGGCGAGATATCCGAAATGATACGCAAAGACATTACCCAAAGCGGCGAGTTCGAAATTCCATCGTTCTTGCCCCCGGATCTCGTTGGCATCAATGATAAACCTCGTATCGGGCGCGAAAATATGTCGTCCGATCCGCGTAGATCCGGCGGATTTACCCGCGTTGAAGAAGAACAATGAAGCTTTTCACCGTAGAAGAGGCCAATGAATTACTTCCCCGGATCCGAATGAAGGTTGAAATGATCCGTCGGCTGTATGAACACGTCGGACGGTATCGTGAAGCGGCTCGGGCCGCCGCTTCGGCCGCAACCCGTAATGGCGGAATGGTCGGCGGTTCGAAATACGTTAAATATCTTTACGAGATC
>JBGTKQ010000161.1:0-7069 GCA_041744555.1 Pyrinomonadaceae bacterium | reverse complement strand
TGGAGCCGTCGATCCGTTCGCGCAAAGCATTTTGTCGATCTCGGTTTTTGTGCTGATCGCACTCTGGGCGGCTGATTCATTCCAAGCAGGTGAGCTACGTATTAACGCGAATTCTCTACAGGTTCCACTCATAGCATTGATCATTGTTGGGCTGATACAGCTCTTGCCATTCGGTTCGAGTGGTGATCCGTCAGCGATCCTGAATGTGTCCACCGCAAACTCGCTATCGCTTGATCCGTACGCTACCCGAATGTTCTCGATCCGGTTGGTAATATTTCTTGTTTTCCTGGCAGCGTGCCTTACATTTCTAAACAGTTGCGGCAGAATTCGGCGAGCCGTAATTTTTCTGATCTCATTCGGAACTCTCCTGGGGTTCTTCGGCGTTTTGCAAAAGATAGCCGATCCGGGCGCGATCTATGGCTTACGGCTTACGCCACAAGCGATCCCGTTTGGTCCGTATGTGAACCAACACCATTTCGCCGCACTGATGGTTATGCTTAGCGGTCCGGTGATAGGTCTTTTGGCCGCCGGACGAGTCCGTCGCGATCTCTTTCCGTTGTTATGGATGGCTGGAATTATGATGGCCGTCGCCGCATTTTTTACCGGTTCACGCGGGGGCATGGTAAGTTACGCAGCGATGACCGGCTTCGTTCTATTTTCCGCCGGCCGCTATCGAACGGCCGATTCAACCGAGGATGAACAGCCGAAATTCGGCAATCTGATCCGATACGCCGGTGCTGCTTTGCTTGGTATGGTTATTCTCGCTGTCGCAATTTTATTGGGAGCAGGTGAGAATCTAATCCGCGGACTTGGATTTACGGGAGGTGTTGAGGACATCTCAAGCGGCAGGCTTCATTTTTGGCAGATCGCATTAAAGATCTTTGCGGCAAATCCGGTGCTTGGAGCCGGCCTAGAAGCGTTTGGAGTAGCGTTTCCAGCTCTTGATACGAGGAATGGCGCATTTCGAGTTGAGCAAGCACACAATGAATATTTGCAGATGCTTGCCGATGGCGGCATTATCGGATTTTCCTGCGTCGCGGTGTTTATTTTCTTACTGGTCCGGAATGGATCACGGTCGATCAAAGAAGCTGGAACGACGGCCGATCTTGGCATCCGGATCGGTGCTATGGCGGGTTGCATCGGTGTACTTGTCCATAGTTTTTTTGATTTTCCGCTCCGTACTACTGCAAACACTTATGTCTTTCTGATGCTCGCAAGCATAGCAATTCTAAGCGTCAATTCGGAGACAAAGATCAAGAAAAACTCTAGCGGACATTCACGTTCACGGTCTTCGAACCGCACGGTAGAGCAAACGTTACCTGGAACAGGCCGGTCTTAACGCTTCTCGACCGAATAAGGAAAAGGGATCTGCCACTGATTCCTTCAACGGCTGGTTCGGCTCGAACTTCAACGTCAGCAGGTTTGTTCGAAATTGCGGTCACTAGCGCGGCATCCTGATCGGAACCGGTCCCGACAAGCATCAAAACACTTCCAACTTGGTTCAAAAGAGAAACGCTATTCTGACTGATATTTATCGTACAAGACGGTACGGCTGTTTGAATTGTCGCTCCGTCCACCGTTCGCTTTCGCAACGTGCCATCAGATGCAATTTCCTCTGAGCTGCCTAAATTGGCGGTCTTTTCCTCAACCACATTGCTTGCGACCTGCGTCGGTTCTGACAGCGGAACTTGTTTGATCTCGTTTGCAACAGGTACGACAATTTTCGCGGCTCGTGAATTTGGGATAGTTATGATGACCGGATCGAACAGCGACTTGGTTCCTGTGCTGACAGCTTGTACCGGTTCGAACGGCTTTTCAGGTTCTGTGACTGATCTTTGCTCGGCAGGTTTTTGTTCCGCAACCGTAACCGCGATCAACTCAGGTTCAGGCTTTTTCTCTTCAGAGGGTTCAGGCTTCGCTACGCCCGGCGTTTCTTCTTTCTTCGTCTCTTTTCGTTCGCTAGTCTCGTCAACCGTTGCAGGTTTCAGCAGCTCGTCAACCCTTACGGGTTGTGGCGATTCGGTTTTGATCGGTTCGATAAGCTCGGCAGCTGGTTTTGGTTCGGGCGTAGCGCTGGCGATCGGCGCCTTTTCTTCGGTAACCGGTTCTGCGATCTTGACCGTTGTTTCAGGCAATGTTTCGCTCGGCACGTCGGCTTCTTTTTTGATCGGTTCAGCGATTACGGCCGTTTGCAGATCTATCGGGCTCGGCCCAACTAGCGATTCGAGCTCGTCGGTATTTCCATTTAACCTTTGATAAACAGAACGGATGGTCAAAAACTTTGCTCCGGAACCTGGTTCCGACCGATAACTTGCGACATATGAATCCAACGCCTCTTTGTCTTGTCCCTTTGCTTCAAGCGTGGCGCCGAGCCGCCACGTGCTTGAACGCCACCAAGCGCTGTCCTTCGGCAAAACGGTGATCGCACGCTTAAGTCTTATCTCGGCATCGTCAAATTTTCCTTGCTGGAAAAACGCCCAACCTGCAGTTTCTTCGATCCGGCCGCGAACGACCGCGGACAACATCGGACGAGCAATTTCAGGAACAACGATGAACTGTTCTGCCGCAATTGCAGTTCGTCGCCGTTCATATAACTCGCCCGCCAAAACAGCGGTTGACGCATTTTTTACATCAAGCCCGGCATCAACCCTTGTTGTAGCGTCCTTAATAAGCTCGAGCACCGTGTCCTGCGCAGCTTGTTTTTCAAGCAAAGCTGATGCGGTAAAGAGCTGTCGATGCAATTGCATCGGATCGCTGCCAGATGCAAATTTGCGGGCTGCATTTGCGATCGTTTCCGGGTCGCCACGCTCGATACTTTGACCCAATTCGATCAAGCGTAAAAGTTGCTCGGAAAGATCTGTTCGTTCAATGCTTCGGGGTTCGAAAATGCTGGCACGGCGTTCGTCGGCAAGAAGATCGTGGAACGATCCCGCAGTGCGTGAAACACGACCGCCGAGCAGCGTTCCGACCTGCCCGTTAGAAGCCGCAAATACGCTGCGAACATCTTCAAGCGCGTCGCGATAATAACCCGACGCGACCCTCGCTAGGCCGATCTCATATTCCAGCGTCGGAAACCGACCATGCTTTCTTGCCTTGATCAGCGCCTTTTCGGCATCGGCAAATTTGCCTTGCATCATTAACGCACGGCCTAGTGCGATGTGTGACCAAATATATCTTGGCTCCAGATCAATTGCCTCTTCCGCGTGCAAGATCGCGTTCGCAGCGTCGCCATTTACTGCGTACCAAAAGGCGACGTTGCCAGCCAACGCTACGTTTCCGGGATTATCCTTCATTGCCTTATCAAACGCGGCTTCGGCTTCGGGTTTTCGCCCCAGATCGAACAATGCCAACACCACACCGGCCTGTGCCGCCGGATCGTCTGCGTTTGCTTCGAGCAATTTTTTGAACAGCACGAGCGATTCGTCAGGCTTCGCCGTCGCCCGTTTTATCTCGGCCAGACTGCGTAATGCGGTTACTGAAGCCGGGTCAAGTTCCAGAGCCTTAGAAAATGCGGCCGCGGCTCCTTCAAGATCAAAATTGAGCCGATGAGCGAGCCCAAGGATCTGGTACGCTGACGGCGAGTTCGGTTCGATCTCAAGCGCCTTGTTTGCCAGCCGTAAAGCGGCCGTTGAATTTTCAGTCGAGATAAAGAAACCGGCAAGCGCCAGCAATTGGCGGGAATTGCCCTCGGACCGTTTCTCGATCGCATCGGCCATTCTCACAGCCGCCTCGTTTTGTCCGTAAACAAATAAAAGATTCGGAAACTTTCCGATCACCTCCGAAAAAACCCGATCGCTGAAAGGCGTCGGAGCCTCTTCGATCGCCGCATTCAAAAGTGCTATCGCCTTCGCCGGGTCGCCGAGTGACAGTTGAGCATTTGCCGCATCGCCGCGGGCCGCCACAATAGTTTCAGCGATCAAGGCCCTTCGCTCGGTGTCAGGAAAGTCTTCTAAAAACTTGTTCAGAGCGGTAACCCGATCGAATGGATCGGGCGTCGCGACCGCTGAATCGAAGCTGACAGATTCTGACGGTGTGGGCGTTGGTTTCGGATCCGATTCGGCTTCCTTTGCGGTTATCTTTTGGGCGGGCTTTCGCGATCCGTTTACAGCGGATCTTTGTCCAACCCCTAACGACGCGGCGATCGACACGATCAATAAAAATAATACTGCTTTCATACAAAACTGCCCCTCCGCTCGATCAAAGCGGAGATCGTCACCGGCCTCTAAAGAACAAACCGAATGATATCACGAAATTGCATTCACCTGCCCGAACCAATTATCCTCGACTAAGATGAACGAACTCGATCAATTTTGGTCCGTCGAATTAACACGATTGATCGGAAATGCGCGCCGCTCCGGCCGTGCCGATGTCGCTGATTATCTCGAGCTAAAGGCTCGAAACGACGCAGTCCGTGAGATCGGGGTTCGCTGGTTGCTCGAATCATTTATAGCCATTTCCGGACAGACGGATCGGGGCACGGGAATGGTAAAGATCGTTCGCGAAGATCCGCACAGATTCGATATGTTCAAAGCGACGATGGCCGGGACATCCGTAAAATTTCAACACGGAGTGAGATGTTTGACCGTCGAAGCGGGTTGGACGCGAACACCCGGCGACGGATTCATGCGTGGCGGTGCCTTGGCCGCGGCACGAATTAAGCATCTGGGAATGCCGAAATCGGGCGTCGAAATGGTACTTTTGCTGCGTGATGATGAACCGGTCTGGCATCAGTTTGTCGAAGAAAAGGTGGCGGAGATGATATCGCTTAAACATCTGAATCTCCACTTCAATACATTCCTAACCTGAATCGCACACAAACGACATCTCTCTAGGCTTTGTTTTCAACCAAAATCATACTAATATTAGAGATTGACCTTATTGACCGGGAGATAAAAAGGACGTGCGATCAGATCTTGAGAAATTAATAGAGTTGCAGATTACGGATACAAATCTTCGCAGATTGAAACAGATTATTGAAACCGCAATACCGAAGCGTGCTGAGATCGAACAAGAGTTTGAACAGCACGCTTCTTCGATTCGCGAGGTGCAAAATCGGGGCGAGGCTCTGACCGAAGAGCGTACAGCCCTTGAACGCCAAATATCCGACAACAAGGTTTACAAAGAACGAGCCGAAAGAAACCTAAAACACGCTCAGAACCAAAAGGAATACGAAACCTCGATGCGCGAGGTAGATACACTTCAAAAACAGATAAATCTTCTTGAAACTCAGGTAGTCGAAAAAATGACGGCCTCCGAAGAGGTCGAAAAGCTTTTAGCCGAACGGTCCGAAGAGATCAATAGTCTCGATGCAAAACGCGATGAAGCATTCGGGGCGTTCGATAAGGAAGTAACCGCGGCCAAAAAAGAATTCGATAAAGAAAACAAAAAGCGAGCCGAGATTTTCGCGACCGTCGCACCGCAGCTTGCCGGTGTTTATAACCGAATGGCGCAACGAAGCCGAGACGGCATCGCGGTCGCAGAAGTTATAAATGGTTCTTGCTCGGCATGTTTCATGTCGCTTCGTCCGCAGAAATCGCTTGAGGTAAAACGGATGAACAGCATTCAAACCTGCGAAAGCTGTACGCGAATTCTTTACTTTGCTCCGGCAGAATCAAAAGCCGCCAACGGCGAAGCATAATTATTTCGCCCACTCGTCGGCGATCGTAACGTCGGCCACGATCGGCACTTTTTTGACGATCTCTTGCCCGGCTGTGACCATAGCGTTCCTCAATTTTCCGGCATTCTCCTCGGCGTTTGCTGCATCGCATTCGACGATGATCTCATCGTGAACGATATTGACCAGCCGGGCCGATGTACCAGCAAGCGAATTGTGCAATAGCCGTAATGCCCGCTTCAAAATATCGGCGGAAGTTCCCTGGATAGGCATGTTTACGCCGTAACGCCTCGCCGCCGCGATCGCTTGACGGTCGCCATCTTCGTATCTTAAACGCAGCATTCGCCCGCTCGCGGTCCGCGCGGTTCGATCCGCTATCACCTTCGAACCGGATTCCCGCAAGTAGGCATCAAGCAGACGAAACGTGCCGAAATATCTACGCATCGTATTTTCGGCGTCCGACGTCGAAAGGCCTGTCATCAGCCCAAATCGCGATGCGCCAACGCCATAGACGATCCCGAAATTTAACCGCTTTGCGAACGAACGCTGTTCGGCCGAAACGCTTTCTGGCCTGACGCCAAAGACTTGTGCTGCGGTCGATGTGTGAAAATCCTGACCGGAAACGAAGGCCTCGATAAAGTTCGGGTCGCCGGAAAACTCCGCCAAGATCCTCAACTCGATCTGCGAATAATCGGCGACGATCAGCTTACGTCCTTCCGGTGCACGAAAACAACGGCGGTACGCGGCGTCGTGGGGTACTTGTTGAAGGTTGGGTTTTGAGCAGGAAAACCTTCCCGTCGGTGCACCGATCTGGCGAAAATCGGCATGAACGCGGCCGGAATCAGCGTCGATAAATTCCAAAATATTCTCGCCAAAACTCGTGATCGATTTTTGCACCGTGCGGTATTCAAGCAGCTTTCCTACGACCGGATATTTTTCTGCCAGCGGCTGTAATTGCCACGCTCGCGTCGTCTCCGGCATAGGGACGCCGAGATTAGTCAATGCCGCCGAGACTTGCGATTGCGAATCGAGATTGATTTCCGCTCGCCCAAACAACGAAGCCTGTGCGACACCGGCCGAGAGCATGTCCTGGAGCTGATCGGCAGCACGTGTTTGCGACACGCGGACCTTCTCAAGCTGTTCCATCCAACGGGCGCGATCGAGATAAAACCCCGCAAGCTCCATCTCCGCGATCGGCGTTACGCATTCAAACTCCAGCTCGGCAACACGCGAAAGGTCGTCGGACTTTATCCGCTCGCTGACCTGCTCGTAAAGCGGAACCATTATCTGTGCGTCGCGGGCGGCGTATTCTGCCTGTGATTGCGTTAGTTCCGATTGCGACCAATCACTTACCTGCTCGCTTTTATCCAGCTCTGTTCCGAGAAAGAACTGTGCGACATCGGCCAGCGAATGCCTTCGCTCGGTCTCGCCCGCAGCGATCAAAACACTCGCCAG
>JBGTKQ010000160.1:0-12239 GCA_041744555.1 Pyrinomonadaceae bacterium | reverse complement strand
TCTGACCTTTTGTCGGGATCGATCTGCGCAAAAGCAGCAAACGAGAACGTCAAAAGGGCCAGGGCAACAACAAACACTCTATTAGCGAGTTTCATCATAATCCTCCGCCGAAAAAATAAGTTAAATTTCAAATTGTAGCCTTCTGTTACGAAAGAGCAATATTTCGACAAGCTACACAATATCACACACGCTGCCATTTTAGCCAAATTGCTCTGCTCAAAAAGCTTAGCAGACCGCGCAAATGAATCAATGCGTCGATTGAATTCTCTGAGAGAACCGAACAAAAACCGATCAGGTCACAAGCAGCGCGTGATCTCTCCAGAGAATGACGATAACCCAACTTTACCGTAAAAGCAAGCGTTTTTAATGGATTAGACGTTTTTTCTTTAGGCGTAAATGCCTCGCATTTTGGTGTCGTAAGCGACACGGTCGATCGCCAGCATGTAAGCGGCGGTCCGTGTATCAACCTGGTGCTTGTCTGCGTAATGGGCAAGTTCGCTGAAACTCGCGACCATTTTTTCCTCAAGACGTTGATTGACCTGAGCCTCCGGCCAGAAGTAGCCCATCCTGTCTTGCACCCATTCGAAGTATGAAACAGTAACGCCGCCGGCATTTGCCAGTATGTCCGGGATCACGAAAATGCCCTTTTCGTGTAATATTTTGTCGGCCTTCGGCGTTGTTGGACCATTCGCACCCTCTGCCAATATCTTGCAGCGGATACGATCGGCATTTTCGGAGGTGATCTGATTTTCGGTTGCACATGGTGCAAGGACGTCGCAGTCTATTTCCAGCAATTCCTTGTTGCCAACTACTTCGGCTTCGGGATAACCTTCGAGCGTCTTATTTTCGTTGAGATAACGCAGGACTGCAGGGATATCAAGACCGTTAGAATTGTGGATCCCGCCGAAGATATCGGATATGGCCACGACCTTATAGCCTTGTTGATGCATCAGCTCAGCTCCGATACCGCCAACGTTTCCAGAACCCTGAACAACCACCGATGTCTGCGAAGGCGTCAAGTTAAACCGTTTAATAGCTTCGTTTACCGTAAACAAAACACCCCGACCTGTAGCTTCTCGACGACCGAGCGATCCACCAAGGGCAACCGGTTTGCCAGTTACAACGGCAGTGACTGTGTGCCGGGCATGCATAGAATAAGTGTCCATGATCCACGCCATTGTCTGCTCGTTAGTATTCATGTCCGGCGCCGGAACGTCCTTATCCGGACCGATAAAGTCGATCAATTCTGCGGTATATCGACGCGTCATTCGTTCGAGTTCACCGATCGACATCTGAGTCGGATTGCAAATAATACCGCCTTTTCCGCCGCCGAACGGAACATTCACGACCGCACACTTCCATGTCATCCATGCCGAAAGTGCCTTGACCTCATCGAGCGAAACGTCGGGCGCGTACCGGATGCCGCCCTTTGCCGGGCCGCGTGCAAAATTGTGCTGTACACGAAAGCCTTCAAAGACCTGAAGATGCCCAGTATCCATTCGAACCGGGATGTAGACCTTGATCTCACGGCTAGGAACGCGCATCACAGCGTAAAGATCTGGGTCAAGGCCAAGCAATTGTGCGGCGCGATCGAACCTTTCGCTCATTGCTTCGAACGGATTCTTTTCATCGCTTCCCTTGAAGCGCCGCATCTCATCTGCCATCGGGTTTGCCATTGTAAAAATTCTCCAAAAAGACGATATCAAATACTAACTAACCAAACCATTCATTGAACCTGAGCGGAAACCTGCCAGGTCTAAGGTCGTATATTTAAATCCAAGGCCGGTAAAGAAAGCCGAGACCCGCCGAAATATTTCGCGGTCGATCACGATCTTCATTTCTTCCTCGCCAAACTCCAGCCGGGCAAGATCACCATGGACACGAACCCGAAATTCTTTCAGCCCTAAACCACGTAAGAATTCTTCGCCCTTTTCAACTTTGGCCAGCCGGCCTATCGTTACCGGCACGCCGTGAGCAATGCGAGACGAGAGGCACGGGCTTGACGGCTTTTCCCAGCCTTTTATACCGGTTTCTAAACTTAACCGACGGATCTCGGTCTTAGTGAGGCCTGCATCGGCAAGCGGGCTTGTTACGCCGATCTCGGCCGCCGCGACACGCCCCGGTCTTACATCGGAAAGATCGTCGAAGTTAGTTCCGTCAATGATAATCCCGATATCAAGGCTTTTCGCAAGGTCCTTCAATTTTCCGTATAGCTCGGATTTACAGAAGTAACATCGATCAGTCGGGTTCGCCGTGTAACGCGGGTCATTCATCTCATCCGTATTGATCGAGCGGAAGTTCAAACGGAGTTGTTCAGCGACGGTGGCGGCTTCGTTTTGTTGAAATTGGGAAACACTTGGCGAGATTCCTAGAACGCAGACGGCATTTGAGCCAAGTTCCTGGTTTGCAACGTATCCGAGATATGTGCTGTCGACGCCGCCTGAAAATGCGACCATTACTGAACCATAACCTCGAAGGTCATTTCGCAGACGCTCCTGCTTCTCGGAAAGCGGAAGGTTTGCGGTGGAATCGGAACTTGGTCCTGCGTTTGCGATCATCAAAAGGCCTGCTTGCGAACGTTCTATTTGAAGGTCGCAAACTCGAAATCTTAACTTACGCCAATAATCGAAAGCAAACGAATCGCATCGAAAACCGCATCAATCTAACGAAAAATCTGGTAATCAAGTTGAAGCGATGTTAATATTCGGAAAAGTAATTCAAATCAAGATGTACCCTTTTCTTTCCTTTCCGCGATTATCGGGTTTCTTTGACCTTCGAAGTGCGGCCATTTTCTGCCTGGTTCTAGTTCCTCTTTTTGTAATGCCTGTCGAGGCCCAAGAAGCCGATGATACCGACCGGGCGATCGCCCTTTTCAACAAAGGACAAGACGAACATGCAAAAGGGAATATTTCCGAAGCCATAGGTGCTTATAAGGCGGCGCTCACGATAATTGAAAAGTTCCCTGAGGCAGAGTTTCAGCTTGCGACCGCCTATCGGCAGATCGGAGATAAGGAACTTGCGGAGCGTTCGTTCAAAAGGGCGGTCGAATTTCGCGAAGATTGGTCGCTTGCCAGGTCAGGACTTGGAGCTTTTCTGGTTGATCAAGAGCGTTATTCGGAGGCCGAAGTTCATTTGTTAAGAGCGATCGAATTGGACCAACAGAACTTCCCGGCTTTTGCCGCCTTGTCCGAACTTAGGATCCGAACAAACGCAAAGCCAACGGAATTGCGTTCGTTGTACGCCACAGTTGCCGAACTTTCGCAAAAAGTTAGGCCGCCTATTTCGATTTGGATCGCAAGAGGTTCATTGGAGTTGGCTCTTGCCGATCGGAAAGCTGCTGCGTCGAGCTTTACTCGAGCGATGGCGATAGACGCGACGAACGTGATCGCGGTCAGGGAACTTGCCTTGATCGCCATCGATGACGGCGACGCAACCGCGGCAGTCGGTTTGGCCGATCAGTTGGCAAGTATTTCGCCGAATGATCCGAGCCTTCCAGTGCTTCGAGCCCGCATTTTGCTTGCTAACGGAAAGAATGAAGAAGCTGACGGTCTCTTGGCCACCGTCAAGCCACAGACATCGGAGATTCTAGCCCTTCGCGAGAAGATAGCAGCAGCGGTTTCGACAGACGTTGCCGCATTTGAAAAAGCCGTAGCTAACGATCCGAAAAATATTTCGGCGATCGCACGATTATGTGTTTTGTATCGAAAGGATGACCCGGCCAGGTCGCTTGAATTTTGCAAACGAGCTAGTGAACTCGAACCGAACAACATCGACCACGCAATCGGTTATGGTGCTGCACTGGTAAAAGCACAGAACTATCCGGCAGCCATTTCGGTACTCCGAAAGCTTGCTCAGTTCGCTCCAGAGAATTCAACGGTCAGGGCTAACCTTGCGACCGCACTATTTCATTCAAAGCTCTATGCTGAGGCGAAATCGGAGTACAATTGGCTGGTAGAACGACAACCGAAGCTTGCGATCGCGTATTACTATCTAGGAATTGTTCATGATCAATTAGGTGAATATTTGGACGCCGCGGCGAATTATCAGCAATTCTTGCGGTTGGCAGAGGCTGATGTAAACCAACTCGAGATCGAAAAAGTGAATCTGCGGATGCCGATCTTACAGAAGCAAATAAAAGTCAAAAAGGGGAAATGAAATGAAGCAAACCGATGTGAGAAGCTCGCCCGAACGAAGAACCGATTTTCTTTCACGGCTCAAGCTCGCATCATTTTTGTTCTCATCGCTATGTTTTCTTAGCGGATCGTCCGTTTATGCTCAAGAGAACTATCAGGTAACCGATTCTCCGCCACCGCTAAAGGTCATTTCCGCCGCTGATCGAAAACTGCTTAACGCGGAAAAGAACGTAAAAGATCGGACCAAACTTGCTCTTGAATTAATGGAAATTCGGCTTGCAAAAGCCTCGGCAAAGAGCGCGGCCGAGGATTTCGCCGGCAGCTTTGCCGAACTAGGTGCCTTTCACGCTTTGATGGATGATACTTTGGATCTTCTTGATCGTTCATCAAACGACCGAAAACAAACACTAAATAATTTCAAACGCCTTGAGATCGGACTTCGGCGAATGGCTCCGCAACTCGAGATATTGCGGCGTGAAGCACCGCCCGAACGCGAACGGTATATCTATTACCTTGCCAAAGACCTTCGCGAAACTCGGGCAAAGGCTATTGAACCGCTTTTCTCCGATACGGTATTGCCGAATCGGCAAGAAGAGCAGCCCTGAGCACATCATCAAGAAAATGAAAAGATCGGTGATTGGATTATTGTCTCTTTTGGTGCTTATTTCTTTTAGCGCGTCGTTCGCTGATGGGCAGCGGCGCGATTACATGACGGACGAAGAGATCGAGATCGTTCGGGACGCTCAAGACATCGACCTACGAATCGCGGTTCTCGTCCAAATGGTCGATCGGCGTTTTGAGGCGATCGGTGTCCCGAGCGGCGGATCGAAAATAAAGGAAAGAGATCTAGAGAAATGGGGAGCGATGCGTGAGACGTCGAAGTCGCAAGCCTATGCTGAGATACGAGCTATTCTCCAAAAAGCTGCCGATGACATTGATGACATTGCCGGGCGAAACGATATTTCCCAGACGCAGAACAAAATGGAAGGGAAGCTGTTTCCCAAAGCAGTCCGCTTCTTAGCCGCGGCAAGCGTGCGCTATATTCCCCGTCTGCAAGCTGCAGAGGCATCCACTGAATTAGCCGGCGAGCGGGGTAATCTGCAAACCTCGCTTGAACTGGCCGAATCGATCATCGAAGCCGCTAAGAAACTTCCGCCCGAGACAAAGAAGTGAGGGCTGAAGGATCAGCTCAGCCTCCATCGGTATTTGGAACCCTGGCACCAATATCTACGGACCACGAACGCTATTGACCATTTTTGATACAATAGTGGTTTGGAGGAAATAGATCTATCAGTAACGTCACCGGCTTCCTTCAGGGGCTGAAGCAAAATCAACTTCGAAGGATCGAGCGTCTATATACGCGCCGAGTTTCACCCGATCAGATAATTTCGCAGGAACTGGCACGTCAGATGTCCGACCTTTCGCTTGAAACGGGCAGACAGATCGGCGTACTGCTTGATCGAAAAGGACACGTCGAATATGTCATGGTCGGTACGGCGAAGTCGATCGAGATGCCCGACATCGGTCGAACCCGTGCCGCTTCCGAACGCTTCCGTGGCTTGCGTTGCGTACACACGCATCTTCAAGATGAAAAATTGACGCAAGACGATCTAACCGATCTTGCACTGCTCCGTCTCGACCTGATGTCGATAGTTCAGGTTGACCGCTCTACTGGTTTGCCGGGCCTGGTCTTTAGCGCACATCTTTTGCCCGCCGGATCTGAGCTCAACGGCGAGCCTGACCATTCATTCGAATTTCTCGAACCGGCGACACCCTCGCGGCTCGATACAGATTTCAGTTCGCTGATCACTTCGCTCGAAAGTGAAATGGTACGCATGCGGCAAACCGCACGTGCGCGGCAATCGAACCTAGACAGGGCAATTCTTGTCGGCGTGACGACCGGAGACGTGGATGAAGCGGAAGAATCGATGGCTGAGCTCGAAGAACTCTCGGCCTCCGCGGACGTTTTGGTTCTTGATAAAATTATTCAGCGGCGCCCCAAGGTCGATCCAAAATCAGTGCTGGGAAAGGGAAAGTTGGAGGAATTGCTGATCCGCTCAATGCGTCTCGGAGCCGACCTTATTGTTTTCGATACCGAGCTGTCGCCGGCACAGGTTCGGGTTCTTTCCGAAGCAACGGATCTAAAGGTAATCGATCGGCCGCAGCTGATACTGGACATATTTGCGCAGCGCGCACAGAGCCGCGAAGGTAAGTTGCAGGTTGAACTTGCACAGCTAAAATATCTTTTGCCACGGCTTGTGATCGGACAAAATTCTGCGTTTTCCAGATTGGCCGGAGGAATTGGCGGTCGCGGTCCGGGTGAAACGAAACTCGAAACTGACCGTCGCCGAGTCAGAGATAAGATCACTCAGTTAGAAAAGCACGTCGATAATCTCGGCCGGCAGCGCCAGGAAAGGCGAAAGGTTCGTGCTCAAAAGAACCTGCCGTTGATCTCGCTGGTTGGTTATACGAATGCCGGAAAATCGACTTTGCTCAACGCGTTAACTCAATCGGATGTTTATGCCGAAAAGAAGATGTTTGCAACGCTCGATCCGACCTCACGCCGCCTGCGGCTTCCGTTCGATCAGGAGGTGATAATCAACGACACGGTCGGTTTTATTCGAGACCTTCCGCAGGCTCTCGTCGCGGCTTTTCGTGCAACGCTTGAAGAGATCTCCGATAGCGACCTGCTTGTTCACGTTGTCGATGCATCAAACCCGCGAGCAATGCAGCAAATAAGGTCGGTCGATAAAATATTATCTGAATTGGAACTTGGTAAGATCCCGCAGATCGTGGTTCTTAACAAATCAGATCTGCTTACCGCCGGGCAGATCCAGGAACTCCAGCGTGAAGTGTCGCTTGACAAGCAAGTTGACAGCGTGCCACTTTCAGCTATCAAGCGAGATTCGTTGCGGCCATTGGCGGAGCGGATCGGGACACGGGTGAAAGACGAGGTTTTAACCGGCGAACAGGCGGCAACAGTAAAATGAGCAAACAGTCGCAGGAATTAAGATCGCCAATGGCGAAACGGATCACCGGCATTTCTGAACGGCTTCTCGGACCTTTGCGCTCGCTTAGTCCCAACCAAAGATTTTGGATCGGTTTTGCCTTACTTTCCTTGACCACTACAGTTCTCATCTACAATCCGTGGTGGCGGAACATAGACCAAGGATACCGGGAAGGCGACATCGCCCGCGAGGCGGTGATATCACCGGCTGATATCTATTTCGTCGATGAAGCCGCTACGGAAAACGAGCGCGAGGCCGCCCGAAGCGCGATCACACCTATATTTTCTTTCGAACAAAGGCGAGCCGACGAGGCAGTGCAGAGTTTCAGATCAGCATGGGAACTAATGCAGCGAAGATCTGAGGCGGCCTATTCTTCGAACGGTGCGAATTCAAACTCAAGTTCTAACCTCACTTGGTCCGGTGCCGGTGGCGACGGTGTCGCAAAGATCTTTACTTCACGCCGTTTTAGCTCGAACGAGCTTGAGTCCGTAGCAAGAGTAATACGCGAAAATGCCGGCGGAGATATTTTCGGCGACCAAGATCTTCAATATATGCAGACCGCGATCGAACTGATCGATCGCCAGCGCCCGACCGATTCGCGGCGTGTTCAAAATCCAGCGGCAACGATGATCACAGTTTCGGCCGCGCGCGAACAGTTGCGGATGGGATTGAAACAGATCAGGAGTTTTTCTGACAGCGAATCGGATGCATTTTTTGCGGCAACGGCACCGTTGATCCAGCCAAGTGTGATCTACGATGCAGCCGCGACCGAGACTGCAAAGCGAACGATCGCGGAAAACGTTCCGCCTGTGTCAGTTTCGCTCAAACGCGGAGAGAAGATCGTTGCCTCAGGTGACCGAATCACCCCGCAAGTGATGTCGCAACTTACCGCGATTCGAAGCTACAGCAGCGAAACGCGACAGGTCAATAAGTTTTTCGGTCTGCTTGTTTTGATCACGGCATTATTTTGGTCGGCGTGGAAATTCATTGAGCATCGCGGCATCGTTCCGCGGCTCGCCCTTTCCGAACAGAAAACATTTGCGCTCTTCGGGTTTATCGTGCTTTCTCAAACAGTTTTGATGGCAGCATTTTTTCGGCTTGCAGAGTTCACCGCTTCGCAAAACATTCGGCCGCCAATGAATGACCCGAGCCTGTGGTCGTTCGCTGTTCCATTCGCGTTCGGAAGCTTGTTGATGACGCTTTTGGCCGACCGAAGGACCGCGCTCTTCACCGGCATCTTCATCGCTCTATTGGCGGGGTTTATGGCACCTCGCGGACTTGAGTTTGCTGTTTACGCGGCAATAGCGTCATCGATCGCGGTCTATGGGATCGGGCGTTATCGTAATCGTCAAACCGTTACTATTGCCGGAGCACTTGTCGGCGTTACATGTGCAGGCCTCGCGATCGCCGTGATCGCATATACGCAACAGCCATTCATTCTCAATACGATATTGCTCGCGATGGCCTGTGGCCTCGCAAGCGGCATTATTACGGCAGCAGTTACGGCCGTGTTCATGCCGATCTGTGAATCAATGTTCGGCATTCTTACTGACGTTAAGCTTTTAGAATTATCTAACGCTGATCTTCCTGCACTCGGGCAGCTTGCGATCCGTGCACCGGGAACCAACCAGCATTCGCATTCGGTAGGACAACTGGCAGAAGAAGCGTGCCGAGTCGTCGGGGGGAATGCTCTATTGACTCGCATCGGAGCTCTCTACCACGACATTGGAAAGTCAGCGGCGCCTGAGCATTTTGTCGAGAATCAGCTCGGCAAAAATCCGCACGATAAGCTTAAGCCGGTCCAGAGCGCGAAGATCATAATTAGCCACGTTACGTACGGGGTGAAGCTCGCCAAGGAAATGGGCTTGCCGCAGCGCATCATCGATTTTATTCCTCAACATCACGGAACCCGAACGCTTCATTATTTCCTTAAGAAAGCTCAAGCTGAGGCACGCGAATCGGATGATATTTCCGAGAATGATTTCCGATACCCCGGACCCAAACCACAGTTTCGCGAGGCTGCGATCATGATGATCGCGGACAGCTGCGAAGCGGCGGCTCGCTCGCTTGCGGAACCAACGCCGGATAATATTCGCTTTATCGTTACGAAAATAATTGACGCGATCCTGCAGGACGATCAGCTTGACGAATGCGACCTCACGCTCCGCGAATTGACCCAGATCAGAGAAGCGATGATCCGGTCTCTGATCGCGATCTACCATTCACGAGTCGAATATCCCGGATACGTTCCGCCGACGTCAGGCTCCTTTAGCGCTGTAACTGAAGATCTTGACAGTGAAGAGCGTGGGATGAAATATCAAAACCCCGCCGACATACCTGTCTCGCCCGGCGGCGAGATCGAGGACGAAGCGATCGACAGATCGCGCCAATCGGAAATCGGCCGCGGCAAAACCGCTGACAAATAGGCCAAAAGCAAAAAGGACGAACTAAGGCATTTGCCTCGATCCGTCCGTTTCACATGATTAGTGACGCTCGCTATTCGCTGCCGTTGATCAATTCCTTTAGGTCCTTACCGGGTTTGAAATAAGCAACGCGTTTTGCCGGAATATCTACGGCCTCGCCTGTCTTTGGATTTCGGCCTTTGCGTGAATTTCGTTCTCTAACACGAAAGCTTCCAAACCCGCGTAACTCGATCTTCTCGCCGCTGTTGAGTGATTGGATAATGCTTTCGAAAACGATCTCGACCAGTTGTTCAGCATCTTTCTTGGTGAGGTCAGCTTCGACGGCAACTTTTTCAACGAGGTCAGCTTTTGTCATTATTCGATTCCTCTTGCCAAATTAAGATCAGCGGTCGTTGAAGAGCGAGTTAAGCAGAGGTCTTTTCGGATTCTTCTGCGGCCGGCTCAGTTCCTTCCGTGGCTTCAGCAACAGCCGGTTCATCTGCCGGAGTTTCAGCGACGGTTTCAGTTTCGGCTGATTCTTCAGCTTCTTCCGGAGCCTCAGCAGCCGTTGATTCGGCCGCTGCAGGTTCTTCCGGTGTTTGCTGGGTTTCGGTTACAACTTCTGTTTCCGCCTTTACTTCCTCGATTGGAGCTTCTGCCGTGTCTAAAGCAATTTCGGCATCTTCGGCCGGAGCTTCCGATGTTTCAGACGTAACAGCTTCTTCAGTTGCAGCTTCTGCGACCACTTCCGGTTCGGCTTCTGCCGCAGCGGCTTCACGAGCAGCAGACTCTTCGTAATCCTTACGAGCTTGCTCCTTCTTCAACCGTTTAGCTTCTTCCTTTTCTTCCTTAGTCAGTTCAGGTTTTGCTTCTGGTTCTTCGCCGCCCATCAAGTTAGCGAGTTCGCCAAGTGATGCCATGCCGCCCTTTGCTTCAGAAGAGAACTGTCGAGCATCGATGATCGGTTCGCCTTCTTTCCCGACCGCACGATATGAAAGGCCGATCTTTTGATCGTCGTTTTCAATACGGAGGATCTTGAAGTCTAGTTCTTGACCGAGTTGAACAATGTCTTCTGGCTTTTCAACACGGTCTTCTGAAAGCTCAGAAATATGACACAGTCCTTCGAGCCCTTCGCCAAATTCGACGAATACACCAAAGCTTGTGAATCTCGAAACCTTTCCGCGAACCGTATCGCCCGGGCGATGGGTCGCGATAAATCC
Organism: Pyrinomonadaceae bacterium; assembly: GCA_041744555.1. Lineage (GTDB taxonomy): Bacteria > Acidobacteriota > Blastocatellia > Pyrinomonadales > Pyrinomonadaceae > OLB17. The sequence continues at coordinate 1,476 of JBGTKQ010000160.1, read as the reverse complement.
TTCCCAAGCACTTGGAGTAAGATCTTTCATCGAAAGCGACAATCTTTGACCGCCTGAATCAATATGAGTGACGATCGCTTCAACGTCCTGATCTTTCTTAAGTAGCTCTTTCGGATGCTTGAGTTTTTTAGCCCACGTGATGTCCGAAACATGCACTAATCCGTCAATACCGTCTTCGATCTCAACAAATGCCCCGAAATCAGTCAGATTTCGAACCTTTCCGCGGATCTTCGTGCCAACCGGATAACGCTCATGGATAGAATCCCAAGGATTATCTTGAAGCTGTTTCATTCCGAGGCTGATCCGTTTGTCGTCGGTATCGACTCCAAGCACTTGCACTTCGACCTCTTCGCCTTTATGAAACTGTCGTTTCGGGCTCGCAGACCGCTTTGACCACGAGATCTCAGAAACGTGAACAAGGCCTTCAACACCGGGTTCGAGTTCAACAAAGATCCCGTACTCCGTAACCGAAGAAACTTTGCCCTTTATGCGTGAGTTGACCGGATAAACCTCGATGACCGTTGACCACGGATCGGGCTGAAGCTGCTTAAAGCCGAGCGAGATCTTTTCCTTTTCGCGGTCGAGTTTAAGAACCTTAACTTGGAGATGTTCGCCAACCTTGAATGCGTCTGCCGGATTACCGATCCGGCCCCAGGACATATCGGTTACGTGGAGTAAGCCATCTATTCCGCCGATGTCAACAAATGCGCCATAGTCAGTGAGGTTCTTGATAACACCTTCGACAACATAGCCGATCTCGATCGCACCAAGCGTTTTTGCCTTTTCTTCGTTGACCGCTACGTCGGTGATCACTTTTCTTGAGAGTACGATGTTGTTTCGGCGCCGACTAAACTTGATGATCTTGGCTTCGATCTCTTCGCCGATGTAAGTATCCAACCCCCTGATCGGACGCGAATCGATCTGTGAGCCGGGCAAGAATGCCTCAATGCCGTTTAGATCGACCTTCAATCCGCCTTTTGTTTTATCTACGATCTTTCCGGTAACGATGGCATCGTTCTTGTACGATTCCTCGATGTCGTTCCAGACCTTTCGGCCAACTGCATCGACGCGAGAAAGGATCGGAGCGGAATCACCAGAATGAATGCTCTTGATCACGACTTCGACAGTTTCGCCAATGGTGATCGAACCTTCGATATCGCCCCCAAATTCCTCCGCCGGAATTATCCCTTCACTCTTATAGCCAAAATCGATCAAAGCGCCATGATCCGAGACGCCGACCACTTTTCCTTCGACTAATTCGCCGGCGTGAAAAACGGTCTGCTCTTGCTCGAATTGTTCGAGAATTGCGCCAAAATCGATCTCGCCCGATGTGTTCGGATCGTCAGTTGTACTCTTCGCAGCCATTACCGGTGCTGTTGCGGCTGCGTCCTGTTGAATTGCTTCCTTGGGAGCCGAAGAATCGCCGGTTTTCGTTTCTTCGGTCTCGTTTATTACCTCTGTTGTCATTTAGCTCTG
>JBGTKQ010000159.1:0-6570 GCA_041744555.1 Pyrinomonadaceae bacterium | reverse complement strand
GCACGGGCATACGTTCCCCGGGGCGACGATGCCGTTCGGGATGGTGCAGCTCTCGCCCGACACCCGCATCGACAACTGGGATGGCTCGTCGGGCTACCACTATTCCGACAACATCATCTACGGCTTCTCACACACGCACCTATCTGGAACGGGAATTCCGGACGGCGCGGATGTATTGCTAACGCCAACAGTGGCTCACCCGCAGTTCTTCGCGAAAGAAGGCGACAGATCGGTTAACGGGGACGCCTCCCGGTTCTCGCACGGAGGCGAACAAGCGAAGCCTGGATACTACTCTGTAAAGCTCGAGGACGAAGGCATTTTCGCAGAACTCACCGCCACCACCAGGGTCGGCTTTCATCGATATACCTACCCGGCCGCACGAGTCGTGAACCTGCTCGTTGACTTGAAATGGCGGGACAAAGTTAATGATTCGCAGCTAATCATGCGGCATGAAGACCCAACGACGTTTGAGGGGTATCGTGCTTCCTCGTCGTGGGCGAAGGATCAGAAGATCTATTTCGTAATTAAATTCTCGAAGCCAGTTTACGACCGACCGGTATGGGAACAAAATGGCGCAATCGAGGGTCATCTCGGGTGGTCTCGCGGCGGAAAAAACATCCGCTCCTCTGTCACATTCCTCGGGGACGAAAAGAAACCGAGCGAATTGCTCGTAAAGGTCGCCATCTCCTATGTCTCGATCGAAGGAGCCCGCAAGAATCTCGAAGCCGAGTTGCCGCATTGGGATTTTGATAAGGTCCGGGCTGATGCCAAAGCGGCGTGGAACAAGGAGCTTTCGAAGATAGAAGTTTCCGGCGGGACAGACGACCAGACGACCAATTTCTACACCGCTCTCTACCACACGATGATCCATCCGAACGTCTTCAACGACGTCGATGGAAACTACCTTGGCCACGACCGCAAGATCCATAATGTTGGGAGTTCAAATTTTAGTTTGCCAGCCTCGCCGAAGAAGCCAGCTAAAGCTGGAACTCCAAACGACCAATACACCGTCTTTTCGCTTTGGGATACGTTCCGGGCGACGCATCCGCTTTACACGATCATTGATCAGAAGCGGACGGTCGATTACATCAATTCGTTCATCCGCATTTATGAGCAGGGCGGGCGGCTGCCTGTCTGGGAACTTTGGGGCGAAGAGACCGACACGATGATCGGATATCACTCGGTTTCGGTGATCGCCGACGCGATGGCGAAAGGCATCAAGGGCTTCGATTACGAAAAGGCATACGCCGCCTCCAAACACTCGGCAGAGCTAGACCATTTCGGCCTCGCCGGTTATAAGAAACGCGGCTATATCTCGATGGAGGACGAGAATGAATCGGTCTCGCGAACGCTCGAATATGCCTATAACGATTGGTGCATCGCACAGATGGCCCGAGTTTTGGGAGGCAGTGAGGATGGCAGTTTTGTACGGGTTATCAACGGTCGAGTGGATATAGACACCAGCCAGTATGCAAAGGACTATCGTAGATACCTTGCCAGATCGCTAAGTTTCCAAAACCTGTTCGATCAATCGACGGGCTTTATGCGTCCGAAAAAGAACGGTGGTTTTGTCGAGCCGTTCGCCCCGAATGAAGTTACGTTTGGATTTACCGAGGGCAATTCGTGGCAATATTCATTCTTTGTTCCACATGACGTCAGGAGTTTGATCGAACTGCACGGCCGACGGGATAAGTTCGCGGCGAAACTCGAGGAACTGTTCACCACCGACCAGAAACTTGCCGGTCGTGAGCAGGCCGACCTTACGGGCCTTATCGGGCAGTACGCTCACGGCAATGAGCCTTCGCATCATATTCCCTATCTATTCAACTATGTCGAGCAGCCATGGAAAACGCAGCAAATGGTGCGCAGGATAATGGACGAGTTCTACAAGAATTCGCCGGATGGCCTGATCGGAAACGAAGATTGCGGCCAGATGTCGGCATGGTATATTTTAAGCGCGATGGGATTCTATCCTGTCTCGCCCGGCAGCCCAGAATATGATCTTGGCTCTCCTCTGTTTAGGGAAATCAAGATAAACTTAGAGAACGGAAAAACATTTCGTATAGCTGCCCCAAATAATTCAAATGCGAATGTTTATGTCAGGTCAACAAAGCTAAACGGCAAGGCGGACGGCCTCACAAGAACGAAACTCAAACACAAAGATATTCTCAGCGGAGGGCTGCTGGAGTTTGAAATGTCATCAACGCCCGCACCTTTTAAGAAGCTGGGTGGTGGACTTATACTCTATGGAAAACCTCTTGTCCGAAACATGCCGGCTGTCCCCGCTATCACCGCCGATCGTACCTTTGCCGAAAGCACGACCCTTTATTTCTCGAATTTAACGCCCGATTCCCGCGTTCACTTTACGACCGACAGCAGCACACCGACCGAAAAGTCCGATATCTACACTTCCCCGCTCCCGATCGACCAAACAACAACGGTCAAGGCGATCGCCATCGATGCGAAAGGGAACAAGAGCTTCCCGGTGGAGGCCACACTGACGCGACGACCGCACGATTGGACCGTCAATGTCATCTCCGGTTACAGCACGCAATACACCGGCGGCGGTGATAACGCGATAATTGACGGCATTCGCGGGACAGTGAATTTTGCGAGCGGCGAGTGGCAAGGCGTTCAGGGTAAGCCATACGAGGCCGTGATAGATCTCCAACGTGAGACCGAGATCAAAGAGCTCGGCGGCAGCTTTCTGCAAGTTGCCGGACCGTGGATATGGGCTCCTTCGAAGATCGAATTTGAGATCTCAAAGGATGGCGAAATTTTTGTGAAGGTCGGCGAGGTGCATTCGAAGATACCGCTGACCAATATGGAACCGACCATTCTCAAGTATGTATTGCTGCTGACAGAAAAGACCCATAAAGCTCGTTATGTCCGCGTAAAAGCTTACAATATTGGCAAAATACCATCATGGCACCTCGGTGCCGGCGGCGACCCTTGGATCTTCGTTGACGAGATTTTCATCGACTGAACCCGCAAAACGCGCGTCTAAGTATATGGCTGAAGAAGTTTTATATGGATAGACGTTATTTTCTTAAAACAAGCGGGATCGCACTTGGCAGCTTTGGAATGATGGCGGCGGCGCCTGATTTTCTGCATCAGTTTGCCAGTGCTCAAACAAAGAGCGGATACGGTAAAAAGAAAGTTCTTGTGACGATCTTTCAGCGCGGGGCGGTCGACGGGCTAAATATGGTCGTCCCTTATGGCGACGATGCATATTACGGCCTGCGTCGCCAGATCGCGATTCAGGCGCCGGGCAAGACGGAAGGTGCAGTCGATCTCGATGGTTACTTTGGACTCAATCCTGCGATGGCTTCGCTCGAAAAGTTCTGGAAATCAAAACAGCTTGCAATAATCCATTCCGCTGGCTCGCCGGACAACACGCGCTCACATTTTGATGCGCAGGATTATATGGAATCGGGCACGCCCGGTTACAAAGGCACGCGCGATGGCTGGTTAAATCGAACCTTGCAAGCTACGGGCGGTAAGGCGGATTCGCCATTCCGGGCCGTTTCGATGACGCAGCAGTTACCGCGTTCGCTTTATGGAAAAGCACCGTCGATCGCGATGACGAATCTTGCGGATTTTACGATCAAGGCCGGGCTTTACACTGCCGATCTGAAAGGCGGTTTTGAAGGCGTTTATCAACAAAATGTGAAAGACGGACTCGGCGAGACGGGGAAGGAAACGTTCGACGCGGTCAACTTTCTGAAACAGGCGAATCCTGCACAATATAAGCCTGAGAACGGCGCCGTCTATCCGAACTCACAACTCGGGCGTTCGTTAATGCAGATAGCGCAAATGATCAAGGCAGGCGTCGGTCTCGAGGTCGCTTTTGCTGAAACCGGCGGCTGGGACACACACACAAATCAATCGCTCGGAAACGCCCCGGCACGCGGACAGCTTGCAAATCTTTTGCGTGATTTTGCCAATTCGATAGCAGCCTTCGGCACCGATCTCGGCCAGCGTATGGACGATGTCGTCGTGCTCACGATGAGCGAATTTGGCCGCACCGCCCGCGAGAACGGAACACGCGGAACCGATCACGGCCATGGCAACGCGATGCTCGTGCTTGGCAATTCGGTCAAAGGTGGAAAGGTCTATGGCGAGTGGAAAGGCCTCAAGAACGATCAGCTAAACGAAGGCCGCGACCTCGCAGTTACTACTGATTTCCGAGATGTGTTCGCCGAAGCCGCGTCCAAACACCTCGGCAACAAAGACCTGAAAGGCTTGTTCCCGCGCTATGAATCGGACGCAAAACGTTTTCGCGGCTTTTTGTCGTAAACCTACTTACCAACATAAAACGGACGGCCCTGTTCATATGAATCGAGCCGTCTTTTTTTCGTTTGACTATCTGATCAGTCGTTTGCGTCCGCAGCACTGTTGTCGTCAATTGCTTGCTGGACAGCTTCGTTGACAACACCATGTGTCTGCTGGATAACATGTGCGGCCTCGTGCCCAAGCAATTGCTGCCCTTCCGCTGACACATTGAAAGCTCCCGGCGCCAAATAAATATCACTACCGCTCGTGAAGGCCTTTGCTCCGAGCAATGTAGGGGCATGGTTCTCGTAAACTTTTACTTCGTTTAGATCCGCCCCAAACTTCGTTTCAAGATGGTGCTTGACCGTAGGCGGAAGCGGCACGCCCTTGGCAACTTGCCCTACATTCGGATACGGAATAGGTATTGGCGAAGGCGATGACGGAGACGATGACTGGACCGAATCCGGAAAAGCAAATTTATTGTTGCCGCTGGCAAGCTTCTTTAACTTATCAAACATACTCGGGGGAACTCCTTTGGTTGTTTTGGTGACGCGGCAATTGTCGTCCAAAACTGTCGATTATGCAAAACTATCATCAGATCAATGTTTTCAAAACGATCCACAAAACTCGAACGCATCGACACCGGCGATTACACTGCCGAAGAATATGCCGTGTTTATGCGCGAGATCGCCTTCATTAACAGATACCTTGGTGATGCACGAGCGTTGCAGAATTCGCTATTGAAGGAAATCGAGAAATCCGGCCAACAAACATTTTCGGTCCTCGATGTGGCTTGCGGCTCGGGTCAACTACTTCGGCAAATACGCGATTTTGCCGCAAAGTCCGGACGTAAAGCACATCTAATTGGGGTCGATCTCAACGAACTTTCATTCACTCCCGACGCCGATAATTCCGCCATTGCTTTTGTTCGGACCGACGCCTTTCATCTGCCGTTTCCAGATCGTTCATTCGATTACGCGATATCGTCGCTGTTCCTGCACCATCTCACCGATCAACAGATTCCTGCTGTCCTGAACGAACTTTCGCGCGTCGCACGCCGCGGCGTTTTTGCGATCGACCTCGAACGAAGTCCGGCAGCCTGGATCCTATACCGTATTTTCTGCTTTCTTTTCCGGATCAGTCCGCTAGTCACCCAAGATGGTTCGCTTTCTGTTCTGCGCGGTTTTCAACCTTCCGAGCTCGGCCGATTCGGTTCGGTCGAGCGTTCCTTTCCATTTCGGCTCTTGCTTCGGACCAAATTGGACTAGCCGAAAGATTTAATGCTGCTGTCGCATCTATTTAACCTCGAAATAACACGCCGTTAACCGTCCGAATCCATACTCGCATTTATTCGAGTTTCTTTGATGTTGGATCTTTTTGGTCCTATGCCTTTGTGGCCAATTGCGCGTTGGAATTGAGACTGTGAGCGACCAACGTCCGAATGGCCTCGTTTAAGAACACTAATAAATGGAGCAGATGAAATGAGCGTATCACGTAGAAATTTTCTCGCGTTGGCTGGTGCCGGTGTCGTCGGTGCCTCGATGGTTTCACCACTTGATCTTTTTTATCAACGGGTTTCGGCAGGTGCGATCCCTCGCGGTCCGGGCTACGGCCCGCTAGTTCCTAAACTTGCTGAAAACGCAGATGAGCTTGCCGGCACCATCGTCAGTGGGTTCGATCTCGGCACTACTCCAATAATTGCGTTGCCGGCGGGCTTCAACTACACGGCGATCTCGATCACAGGACAACCGATGCACGACGGTGGAACTGTTCCGGGACTTCATGATGGAATGGCGGCTTATGCGGGATCAAAGAATCAGACCGTTCTTGTTCGTAACCACGAAGTCGGAGCAAACGGTTCTAATCCGGTCGTTACTTCTAACGGCATGAAGTATGACCAAATCGGTGGAGGAACCACCAATGTTGTTATCGGCCCGAATCGCCGCGTTCGGTATCAGTTTGCATCGCTCGGCGGAACGATCCGCAACTGTGCAGGCGGCCCGACGCCTTGGAATTCGTGGATCACCTGCGAAGAGAACACTAGCTTGATCGGTCAGGGCGGCAACACGAAGAATCACGGTTACAACTTTGAAATTCCTGCGAGCGAGACGCTCCTCGTCGCCAATCCGGAACCACTCGTCGCCATGGGACGCTTTAATCATGAAGCCATCGCAGTTGAGGACGAAACCGGCTGGGTATTCCAAACGGAAGATCGCGGTGACAGTGCCTTTTATCGCTTCCGTCCTAATGTTGCCGGTGACCTTTCCAGCGGTGTCCTTGAAGCCCTAAGGATCA
>JBGTKQ010000158.1:0-13060 GCA_041744555.1 Pyrinomonadaceae bacterium | reverse complement strand
CGTAGTAGACCGATTCGGCGAACTTTGTTCCCAGCGAGTCACGGAGACGCATCACTTCGCGGTCCAGTGTGATCGATTCGAGAGCTCGATGTGCGGCTTGCAAAATGGTCACGCCCGGCGTTTCATAGACGCCGCGCGACTTCATTCCGACGAACCGGTTCTCGACCAGATCGACGCGGCCAATGCCGTGTTCTCCGCCGAGGTGATTGAGCTTGGTGAGCATATCGACCGCACCGTATTTCTCGCCGTCGATCGCGACCGGTTCGCCTTTCTCAAAACTCAAAACGATTTCCTGCGGTTTGTCGGCGGCCTTTTCCGGCGACTTCGTCAGCAGAAAAATATCTTCCGCTGGCGCGGCCCAAGGGTCTTCGAGAATGCCGCCTTCGTAACTGATGTGCATCAGGTTACGGTCCATGGAATATGGCTTGTCGGCGGTCGCGGTAACGGGAATTCCGTGTTGGGCACAATATGCGATCAGTTCCGCACGGCCTTTGAATTCCCAGTGCCGCCACGGGGCGATCACTTTAATATCCGGCTGCAAAGCGTAATACGTCAATTCAAATCGCACCTGATCGTTGCCCTTACCGGTCGCTCCGTGGGCAACGGCGTCCGCACCTTCGCGTTGGGCGATCTCGATCTGGCGCCTTGCAATAATCGGCCGGGCGAGCGATGTGCCGAGCAAATATACGCCTTCATAAAGCGCATTTGCTTTAACTGCCGTCCAGACGAAATCCTTTACGAATTCTTCACGCAAGTCCTCAACGTAAAGCTTCGAAGCACCGGTCGCTTTCGCCTTTTCGTCGAGCCCGGTAAGCTCTTCGCCCTGCCCGACGTCGGCGCAATAGCAGACTACCTCGCAATCGTAGGTCTCTTTTATCCATAGCAACATTGCCGACGTATCCAGACCGCCGGAGTATGCGAGAACGACTTTATTAATTTTCGTCATAAAAAGTATTTTTTGAACCAAGGCAAGGCCGAGATAGACCGAGGAGCACACTCCCTACCGGTGGTGTTTCCGCCTTTGGCTTTGCGAACTTGGTCTCTTTGCGTAAGAATAATTTTCACGCAAAGGTGCAGAGAACGCAAAGAGTCGGTTAATTATGACGAAGGAAATAGAGGGCACCAACGCCGGTAAGCTGTGGGGCGGACGGTTTACTGAAAAACCGGACGAAACGTTTGCGGCGTTCAACAATTCATTTCGTTTCGATAAGCGGCTTTTCGCGGCCGATATCCGAGGTTGCATTGGCCACGCGAACGGCTTGCTGAAAGCAGGCGTGCTTACGGCCGACGAGAATTCAGCGATCGTCGAAGGTCTTGAGAAACTATCCGATCGATCGATTTCGGATCCCGAATTTTACGTATTCGACGCCGAGGACGTTCATGCCTTTATCGAATCGAAACTAGTTGCACTGATCGGCGACACAGGCAAAAAGCTGCACACCGGACGCAGCCGCAATGATCAGGTCGCGACCGCGTTTCGCATCTGGTTGCGTGGCGAGATCGTCTCAATGCAAGAATTGTTGCGAGATGCTCAACGTGGACTTATCGCGGCAGCCCAGCGGCATCGCGAAGCAGTTCTTCCGGGATATACACACCTTCAGCGTGCTCAGCCGATACTTTGGGCACATTGGTGTTTGGCATATTTCGAGATGTTAAAGCGAGACGCAGAACGCCTCGCTGATGTCGCAAAACGAGTCAATGTAATGCCGCTCGGTTCGGCGGCTCTTGCCGGGACGAGTTTCCCGATCGACCGCGAATCTGTGGCAAACGAGCTTGGTTTCGACCGCGTTTCGGCGAATAGCCTTGATGCCGTTTCCGATCGTGATTTTGCGATCGAGTTCGCCGGCGCATGTTCGCAGATAATGGTTCATCTTTCGCGATTTTCTGAAGATCTGATCCTTTATTGCTCGACCGAATTCGGTTTTGTCGCATTGAGCGATGTTGTATCGACCGGGTCGAGCCTGATGCCGCAGAAGAAAAATCCTGACGCGCTGGAGCTAATTCGTGGCAAATCCGGACGAGTTTTCGGCCATCACGCTGCTCTGCTTGCAACAATGAAAGGCCTTCCGCTCGCTTACAACAAAGATATGCAGGAAGACAAAGAAGCTGTTTTCGATTGCGTCGATACAGTTTCGATCTGCTTACAGGTTACAACGATCGTGCTCGACAATCTGACCGTGAACGAAGAAAGAACTCGCGTCGCTGCGACGAATGGTTATCTAAACGCGACCGAACTCGCCGACCATTTGGTCAAGAAAGGCGTGCCGTTTCGCGACGCGCATGACGCCGTCGGAAAGGTCGTTTTGTATGGGCTGGAACACGGGAAAGAACTAAACGAAATGACGGTCGATGAAATGCGTTCGGTCATGCCGAAGATCGATGAAAGTGTGTTTGACGCCTTAAGTCTCGAACAAACTCTTTCAAGTAAATCGGCAATTGGCGGAACCTCAAAAGATCGAGTTTTTGAGGCACTCGAGAACGCGAAGATCGAGCTAATTTGATCAGGTTCGTGTGATTTGTGGATAAGAGAAGTGTCTATCTGCGAATCACGCGAAAATAACAAATCAAGAATGGAAAAAGCAGAATTGATAAGAATGACAGCCGAGAATGAGTTGATGCAATTCCTCGGCGTCGAGATCGTTGAGGCTACGGCCGAACGGGTTGTTTTGACTATGCCGGTCACGCCGAAAGTGCATCAATACGTCGGAATTATGAATGGCGGGGTTTCGCTTTATCTTTTCGAAACTGCTGCATCGATCGGTGTCGTGGCTAGCTCAGACCTGACGAAGGTTACGCCGGTCGGTATCGAGATTAACGCTAACCATCTTCGTGCCGTGAGTAAAGGCCTGCTAACGGTTGTCGCAACGCCCATCCGTCACGGCCGAACGATGAGCATTTGGAAGATCGAGAGTCACGACGAACGCGAAAAGCCCGTCTGCACCGGGCGCATCTCGATCATGCTTCAAAATCGGCCCGCATTTCCTGCAAGTGATGCATAAATTCGTCCGCAATCTGATCACCGAATGGCGCCGGCTTGAACTACCGTTCAAAGACGCGCCTTTGATCGTTGCGGTTTCGGGCGGTGCCGATTCGGTTTCGCTGCTGCTTGCGATCGACGACCTTCGCACGCGAAAGAAATTGGAAAATCGCTTGGTCGTCGCCCATTTCGATCACAAACTTCGTCCCGAAACAAGCGGCTCAGATTTTGAGCTCGTCCAAAAACTCACGATCGAAAGAAAATTCGAGCTCGCCTTTGGTGAATGGAAACGAACCGCAGGCGGTAATCTCGAGCAGGAAGCAAGAAACGCTAGGTACGAATTTCTGCTCAGGACTGCCGAGAATGTCTCTGCCACCTACATTTTGACCGGCCACACAATGAATGACCAGGCCGAGACCGTTTTAATGAATCTGATCCGAGGTGCGGGGCCGGACGGATTAAGTGGCATGTCCGCGACAAGGGATCTAGAGACAGACGGCATAAAGCCACTCACATCTGATCTGTTGCCGTTTCCCGAACCGACGGTTAAATTAGTTAGGCCGATGCTCCGTTGGGCGCAGCGTTCAGACACCGAAACTTTCTGCCGCGAGAGCAACGTAGAGTTTTGTCGCGACCCGATGAATGAAGACGTTTCGTTCAGACGTGTTTGGATCCGCAAGGTTTTGATCCCGATGCTCGAAGAGGTAAACCCACAGATCGTCGCGTCGCTTTGTAGAACCGCCGAAGCGCTAAAACAGAACAATTCAGTCCGTGAAACCGCCCAAACGGCTGTCGATGTACCAACAGTCGCCGCTCTAAAAGCTATGGCAAAGCCGGAGCTTTATGAGTTTCTTCGCGGCTGGATAAGACATAAAAGTGGAAATCTGCGTGGTTTGGAACTGAAACATATCGAGTCGATGGATCGTTTGATCAATAGCCGCAAGAGTGGAAATACGGTTGAATTGCCGCTGGATGTGACGATCGTCAAAAGCGGCGGCAAGCTTGTTTATAGAGATATAAAGGTTGATAAAAGGGCGACAGAGAACTAGAATTTAGTGTTGCAGTGCACGCTCGCGGGTAGGCCCGAATGTGGACATCCGGAAGATACCGGCTTTCATCAAAACGAAGTGGCAAAATTTTTCATGGTGAAAGGCAATTTTGGAGGCTAAAAGTTGAATTCAAAGGCTAGACAGATCTTATTGTGGATGATGCTCATTTCGGGTGCTCTTTTGCTTGTTTACTATTTGCAAGGCAAGCAGACCAAAGCAGCGGAAAAGCTCAGTATTGACCTTGCTGTGACCAGGCTTGAGAACAAGGAATTCAAAGAGGTCCTTTTCAAGCAGCAGGCAGCGGAGTTCACCGACGTAAACGGTAACAAGTTCGTCACCACGCTCGGCAGCGATCCGACCCGTGAATTGCTTGTAAACAAGGTACAGGAATTCAACAAGTCGAATACCGGTTCGACGGTAGCGATGAACGAGGAAGAAGCTTCTTCGGGGCTTGGATGGATATTTTTGATCCAACTGCTGCCGTTCTTGTTGCTCGTCGGATTTCTTGTGTTTACGCTTCGGCAAATGCAGGCTGGCGGTAACAAGGCTCTGAGTTTTGGTAAATCAAAAGCGAAATTGCTGAACAATCAGCAGAAACGCATTACGTTCAAAGACGTTGCCGGTGTCGAAGAGCCGAAGGAAGAACTTCAGGAAATAATCGAATTTCTTAAAGACCCGCAGAAGTTCCAGAAACTCGGCGGGAAGATCCCGAAGGGCGTTCTAATGATGGGACCTCCGGGAACAGGTAAAACGTTGCTCGCGAAGGCTGTCGCCGGCGAAGCAAACGTGCCGTTTTTCTCGATCTCAGGTTCGGACTTTGTCGAAATGTTCGTCGGTGTCGGTGCAAGCCGTGTCCGCGACCTATTCGAACAGGGTAAGAAGAACGCTCCGTGCATCATATTTATTGACGAGATCGATGCAGTTGGACGCCATCGCGGTGCGGGCCTCGGCGGCGGACACGACGAGCGTGAACAAACGCTAAATCAGTTGCTTGTTGAAATGGACGGTTTTGAGTCGAACGACGGCGTTATCTTGATGGCATCGACTAATAGGCCAGACGTTCTCGATCCGGCACTTCTTCGTCCCGGCCGTTTTGACCGTCAGGTCGTGGTCGGCTATCCGGATGTTCGCGGTCGCGAAGGCATCCTGAAAGTGCACACGCGAAAGATCCCGCTTGACGAAGGCGTGGATGTAAACGTGATCGCTCGCGGAACTCCCGGATTTACGGGTGCGGATCTTGCCAACCTTGTTAACGAAGCGGCACTTGTTGCGGCTCGAAATAACAACAAGGTCGTGACCTTGCGTGATCTGGAATACGCGAAAGACAAGGTTATGATGGGGCCGGAACGCCGCAGCATGGTCATTAGCGAAAAAGAACGCCGCTTGACGGCTATTCATGAAGCCGGCCACGCAATGGTCGGAATGAACCTGCCGGACAGCGATCCTGTCCATAAGGTTACGATCGTGCCCAGAGGCCGAGCCCTCGGCGTAACGTTCTTTTTGCCCGAGCAGGACATTCTTGGCCGAACGAAGGAAGAGCTTGAAGCAATGATCGCCAATTCAATGGGTGGACGCATTGCGGAAGAGCTATTTATCGGACATATTACGACCGGAGCCTCGAACGATATCGAAAAGGCGACCGAAGTTGCACGTGCGATGGTCTGCCAATACGGCATGTCTGACCTCGGACCGCTTGCATACGGCAAGAAAGAAGAACAGATATTTCTCGGCCGCGAGATCGCTCAGCACCGTGACTATTCTGAAGACACGGCGATTCGCATCGACCAGGAAGTAAACCGTATTATCTCGCAGCAGTATCAGCGAGCGACGGCGATTCTTCAAGAAAATCGTGCATCGGTCGAGCTTCTTGTTGAGGCTCTGCTCGAGCACGAATCGCTCGATCTTGAGCAGATGAAGCGTGCAATCGCTGGTTTGCCGATCGAATCGGTAAAACCGGTAGTTTCGCGTTCGGATGATGGCGGGAATACCGAGTCAGAGGAAGCGAAAGAGCGGTTTGCAAAACCGATCCTTCCGCCGATCACGCCCAACAATCCGGCTACGGCGTAACATGCAGAAACACGACCGGTAGGAAGTGTGAATTCATCGAACCGGGTTCAGCAATGGCCCGGTTTTCTCTTTGACGAAATTGCAGGTGGCACACTCGCTACCGCTCGTGTTTCTGCCTTATGCACTGGCAAACTTCACGCCGAAAGATCTTGCTTGATCGCCCTCTGGTGATGGGGATTTTGAACGTAACGCCGGACAGCTTTTCGGATGGCGGACGTTTTGATTCGACCGAGGCGGCTCTTCGACGAGCCGAAGAAATGACCGATCATGGCGCGGATATTATCGATATCGGTGGAGAATCAACGCGTCCGGGCAGCAAGCGGGTCTCAATCGAAGAAGAATCAGAACGCGTGATACCTGTTATCGAAGCCATCTCGAAACGTTTGGAAATTCCGATCTCGATCGATACCAGTAAATCCGAAGTCGCGGCTTTAGCGATCGGTGCCGGTGCCGAGATAATTAACGACGTTTCAGGCCTGCGATGGGACGAACGGATCGCAAACGTCGCAGCAGAACACGGCGCAGGGTTGGTGTTGATGCACTCACGCGGCGAGTTTGAAACGATGCATTCGCAGATGCCGGTGGCCGACATCGTTAGCGAAGTCACAACGGGGCTTGAATGTTCAGTATCTATTGCTCTCAAAAGCGGCGTTGATGCCGACCGAATCGCTCTCGATATTGGCATCGGCTTCGGAAAGTCGGTCGAACAAAATTTAGAGTTGCTTGCGAAACTTGATAAGATCGTGGAACACTTTTCGCATTTTCCGACCTTGTTCGGTGCGTCTCGGAAATCTTTTATCGGAAAGCTATTAGGTGGCGTGGCGGAGGACGAGAGATCGTATGGTTCGGTTTCGTGTGCGGCGATCGGCGTTTGGAATGGTGCTTCGATAGTCCGCGTTCATGATGTTCGGGAAACCGCCGATGCTATTAAAGTGGTTGCGGCGTTAAAAAAGGAACGACAATGATTCTTCGCGTTACAGCAATTATGTCGCTTATGGTTTTAGTCTCGGGCTTTACCGAATGCTACAAACCGGTTACGAGTTCCGGACTTCCCAAACACATTAAAACGGTCGCGGTTCCGGCGTTCCAATTCGAAGCTAAGGGTTTGAGGTATCGCGTCGAATCCCGATTTACTGAAGCAGTAACACGCGAGATATTGAAACGCAGCAATGGCCTAAAAGTTCAAGGCACAGCGAAAGGTGCCGATGCAGTTATAGATGGAACGATCCGAGACTTCAGCTTTTCCGGCGTTTTGCTTGACCGCGATGGACGAGCCCGCGTATATGAAGTGACCATTGTCGCCGCTGTTACGATCCGCGACCTTCGTGAAGACAAGATCATTTTCGATAATCAGAATTTCGTCTTCCGCGATTCGTTCGAATTCTCGTCCGATCCGCGCTCGTTCTTTGATGAAGAAGATCCGGCCGTTGAACGAATTGCACGCGTGTTCGCCGAATCTGCCGTTTCTGCTTTCATAAACGGGATCGGTGTTCGTCAAGAGAAAAAGTGAACGGTAGGTTGAATGCCGAAACTATCAAAAGAAAAATTGCGCGAACACGTTCGCGAGCGAAAGTTAGCTCCGGTCTATGTGCTCTACGGTGCCGAGGCGTACTTGCGCGAAAGCGCTGCTAAATCGCTCGCCAACACGGCCTTTGGCGAAAACGACCTTCGCGATTTCAACGAAACCTCCTTTAGCCTTAACGAACCTTCCAGTATTAGAGACGCACTTGCTGCGGCCGATCAACTTCCGATGATGGCCGAAAAACGAGTCGTGCGCATTACTGACGTCCGCGTTGCCGCAACGGGCAATCGCGATACTTTGAAGGAGGAGTACGAAACGTTGCTCGGCGGCTACCTCGCTAACCCGTCGCCCCATTCGGTAGTTATTTTTTCAGGCGATGAACTTAACGGCAATAGAAAGATCACCAAACTTTTCGAAAAGCATTCCACGCTTGTCGAATTCCAACCGCTTGATGATAAAGAATTATTTGACTGGATCGCTCGCCTTTTTAAAGAATCAGGCATGGAAGTTGGATCAACCGTTGTTCGACATTTGACCGGTATCTCTGGCTCGAATCTTGTTAGGCTTTCCAATGATGTTAAAAAATTGGCCGCCGCCGCGCTTCCTAATGGCTTGGTCACGGAAGAGTTGGTTGATTCTCTCGTTGCGCGAACGCGGCTAATGGACAATTTCGCGTTGAGCGGACATCTCGTTGCCGGACGGACTCGCGAAGCAGTCTCTTCGCTGCACCAGATGCTCGACGACGGAGCCGAGCCGCTGATGCTGCTGGGCCTCTTGGGCTCGAACTATCGGCGACTATTGATCGCTAAGGATCTGATGGAAAGCGGTTCCGATCGGTCTGAAGTGGCACGAGCGGTAAAGCTAAGATACAACGATCAAGAACCTTTTCTTGCCGCTGCCCGGCGGGCAAAAATGAGTCAGCTTACGCATGCAATAAGCCGGCTTGCCGAAGCCGATATTTCGATAAAATCCTCGATCGGCGGCGGCGGACCTGCGGGCGCAAAAATGCAGATCGAAATGCTCGTTTGCGAACTTGCCGCAAGCACCTGATCTGCATCTTTTGTAGTGATTGTAGGAGCAGCTTTAATTGCTGCCCGAAAGCGTGGTGCCCGGGAAAAGCAGACGGACCGGACAGACTCTGCCCCTACAATTTTTTGTCGGCCGATATATTATTCGAACCGAGCCAGGCCGTACAAACAACCTGTCAAATTTTCTAGATCGCTTCTAAGCCGAGGCCTTTGTTCAAATAATGATATAGATCGTTGTAGTCTAGAAGCGCTCGATTTAGGATCAATGGCAGTTGTTGAATGTCACCCGTGTTTACGATCAAATTCAGGTTTCTAAGAAACGCATCATGCGCGTTCATCGTTGTACCAGCATCTTCGAGCGAGACCAAATAGAGCCGACGGCGTTCGGATGAATACATCGCATTGGCCTTTTGCTGGATGATCGCCGCACCACCGTACTCGGCTGCAAAATCAGGCGAAAATACAACGATCTCCGTCTTCCCTTCGCGTAGCCTTTCGTTTGCCTGCGCCGGAGTTTCGGCAACGTAAACACGGTAACCCGCTTCAGCCAGGATCTTCGCAACTTCTTCGCGTTTATCACCAAGACAAAGCAGTACGCGGCGCGGTTTTGCAGATTCTTCTTCGTCGCTGTCGAGCGAAGCCTTCCCGGACTGTAGAGCAGTTAAAAGCGAACGCAATGCATTGTTTATTTCAAACTCAGACGCCTTTTCGGCAAACTGCGCTGTACCATCTGCCGCCCGGGCAGCCTTATTCTCTTCAAGCTGTTTGACGGTTGGAGAAACAGCTCCCGATGCGTCTTTGTTTGCCCGAAGCATATTCTGGCAACGCGGACAGCGAACGGTAAAATTTCCGCTCGGTATCTTCGATTCGTCGAGCTGGAGCGATACAGAACAATTGTCGCAACGTATAATCATTTTCGTTTATAAAAGCTCTTACGCTTTAGTTAATCCATCATGTCCAGAACTGAGTTCCCGGCGATCGCCGGCGGAGGCGGAGGAGCCACGATCGCGTCAACTGCCGGACGCGTAGTGTTGTTCTGGTTGAGATAGTCTTCGGTAGAAGAAAGTCCCTTCAATTGAAGCAGCAGGTTGTTCTGGTTCGTGGCATATGAAAGACCGTCATCGAGCGTGATCACTTTGTCTTCGACAAGCTTTTTGATCACGGCATCAAAATCCTGCATTCCGTCGATCTCGCCGTCGCGAATCGCATCAAGAAGTGTCTTGCCCTCGCTTTCACCTTTTTCGATATATTCACGAGTTCGCGGATTCGATTTCATTATTTCGACCGCCGCAATTCGGCCTTTTCCGTCGGCCTTTGGAATAAGCCGCTGCGAAACTATGTAACGAAACGTCTGCGCCAGGCGGGTTCGGATAACTCGCTCTTCGTTCTTGGGATACAGACCGATAATTCTATCGATCGTCTTTGAAGCGTCGATCGTATGAAGCGTCGAAAGTACAAGATGGCCGGTTTCCGCCGCCTCAAGCGCGATCTCGGCTGTTTCCAGATCACGCATTTCTCCGACGAGGATCACCTTTGGCGCTTGTCGCAGAGCGGCTCTCAATGCAGAAGCAAAATCTTTTGTGTCGGCGCCGACTTCCCGTTGGTTGATCGTGCTCTTCTTGTGATTGTGAAGAAACTCGATCGGATCTTCGATCGTCACAATGTGATAACTTTTGGTTTCGTTTATCTGATCGATAATAGCCGCCAGTGTCGAACTCTTTCCTGAACCTGTGGGGCCGGTAAGCAGCACGACGCCATTGCGGATATTGCAGATATCCTTCAATTGGTCCGGTATATTCAGCTCTTCAAATGTGGGTATGTCGTGCGGAATTACACGCATTACGATCGAATATGAATTTCGCTGCTGAAAGATATTTACGCGAAAACGGCATTTACCGGGAAGCGCATAGCTAAGGTCAGCTGTTCGATGCTTGGCAAGCTGCGTAGCGGCATCGGAATTGTCGCGAAGTATTGCCATCGCGATCATTTCGGTTTGAAACGCCGATAGCCGGCCAAGCCCAAGCGGCGTTGCCGGGTAAAGCGTTCCGTTGATCTCGACCTGCGGTTTCTGGCCGCATGAAAAGTTCAGATCGCTTACGTTATCTGAAATGAGCAGCATCTGCTCAATGATCGGGGCTACATCCAGCAAACTCATCTGGCGGGTTACTCCTGAGGAATCTAAGAAAGAAAGGAAGGAAAGTAAATTTGATTATCGGTTCGCTTCGGGGCACAACGAACCAAGAAAATTATCACTCAAATGATAAACAATTGCAAGCTATATTTTAACGTAGTAAAACATATCTCCGGTTCTATTTAGCTTTTGCGATAATTTCGCTCATCAGCGAACTAATAGCTTGATCTTTCGAGCATACGGCTGAGATCAACGCTACGGAATCGGCACCCGCAAACAGAACATCTTGGAGATTCTCAGTATTTATTCCACCGATGGCTACTAACGGGAAGTCGGCGATCGCTTCTCGAACAGCTTTGACTCCTTCACGACCAACAACAGGCGATGTTTCGGTTTTTGAACTTGTCGCGAATATCGGCCCGATCGCGATGTAGTTGATCGGTTCATTCAATGCATCCAACGCCTGTTCTACCGAGTGTGTCGAAAGCCCGATGATCGCTTTTTCGCCGAGAAGCTTCCGAGCGCCTTTAGGCGAAAGATCGTCCTGGCCAAGATGGATACCGTCTGCCCCCGCGGCGAGAGCAATGTCAACTCTGTCGTTCACGATCAGCTTCGCTCCGTATTCACGACACAATTTGACCGACCGTTTTGCTTCATCGAATAATTCCCGGCCGCTTAGATGTTTATCGCGCAATTGGATCAACAATGCCCCGCCGATCAGCATCTGTTCGACCTGTTCGGAAAGAGAAAGGGTCGAGAGCCGAGCGTCTGTTAGCGGATAAATTTTTGGAAGTATCAATTTCAAAGCGAGAGTAGGCAGGCTCAAACCAGTGATTTCATCATCAGATAGCCGTCTTCGCCGTTATTGTAGTATTTAGTAACCCGCTGCATGATCGTATATCCGCACTGGATATAAAGGTCACGGGCAGAATGATTGCTGACGCGCACCTCAAGCAAAACGGTCGAAATTGATTTGGCGGCCAGAGCCGTTTCGGTATGCTCAAGCAGAAGAGATGCCACACCGCGACGTCGATGTTCCGGGGCGACGCAAATGGTCGTAATATGGCCCGCACCATCCGAATTTACCAGCACGAAGATAAAACCCGTGATCGATCCGTCATCGGCAACCGTTTTGTAACTAAGCGACTTCGGTTCATGCAAAAGGTAGTTGAACGTATTCTTCGAATAATTCTCGCCATCCTTAAAACAGCGAATGTTTAACCGAACGATCTCCGCCAAGTTGCTATGGGTTACCGGATCGACGCGATAAATTGTTGTAGGCGCAGGAATGATCAGTTCCGGTTCGGCCACCTGGGGCAGAAAGAAAAGGTTTCTTATTGACTGGAATACCGCCATTTTTAGATCAGACGATCAGCATACAGTCGCCGTAGCTGTAGAATCGATACCGTTCGGCGATAGCATGTTCGTATGCCTTCATTATAAGTTCGTGCCCCGCAAAAGTGGAAACGAGAAGAAGCAGTGAGCTTTTCGGAAGGTGGAAATTTGTAAGCAATCCGTCGATCGCACGAAATCGATAGCCGGGAAGAATCGTAAGATCGGCTTCTCCGGATGAGACGCGGAATTCGCCAAACCGTTCGATCACAGTTTCCAGCGTTCGCGTAGTTGTCGTGCCAACGGCAATGATCCGTCGGCCTTCAGACCTCGCTTTCGCCAACGTCGCCGCGGCGGCTTCATCGATCTCATAGCGTTCGGGCTGAACGCGGTGTTCGGACAGCCGCTCGGCCCTGACCGGCTCAAACGTTCCGTAGCCTACGTGAAGCGTTATTTCGGCCACCTGAATTCCCTTTTGCTTTAACTGATCAAGCACCTCGGGCGTAAAGTGCAAACCCGCGGTCGGAGCCGCGATCGCACCTCGTTTCGACGCGTAAACAGTCTGGTACCGTTCGCGGTCTATATCCGGTTCGTCTCGTTCACGATGAATGTACGGCGGCAACGGAGTCTTTCCAATACTGTCGATCAACGCTTCCAGGTTTTCTTCTTCGTCGAACTGGATCGTGATCGTCCCGTTCGCGTGTTTTTCCGAAACGCTGCATGAAAGCTTATCGCTGAAATCGACACGTTTTCCGATGGAAAGCCTGCGGCCTGGTTTTGCGAGCGCTTCCCATTGCCCGTCCTGCAGCGGACGAACGAGAAAGATCTCGACGGCAGAACCGGTCTCGGTGATTCCGAATAATCGAGCCGGAAATACTTTCGTGTTGTTTATTACGAGCAGGTCACCGGGCGAAAATTGATCGACAACGTCCGTGAAGCATTTATCCTCAAATA
>JBGTKQ010000157.1:0-10881 GCA_041744555.1 Pyrinomonadaceae bacterium | reverse complement strand
CGGCTTGGAAGAAGGCGTTTCAACACGTCTTCTGATCTACGCCGCACAGATGATCGCCAAAGGCATCTCACCGATCGACGCCGCCGAGGTCGCCATCTGCTCACCCATAACCGACGATCGCGAGCTGCAACGCTCGATCCGCGAGATCGTAACGACAATAATCTAATGACTAAAATTCGCGTCGTCGCACATCTGATATCAAAACCCGATACTATCGACCAGACCCGCGAGGTTTTGCTCGGCTTGGTCGAGCCGACGTGTTCTGAGGAAGGCTGTATCAAATACGAGCTGCATCAGAACACTGCCGATCCGACGGATTTCACGTTCATTGAAGAATGGTCGGACGATACATCACTCGACGTGCATCTCGAATCTGCGCACCTCGTCGCTGCTCGCGAAAAGCTCGGTGATCTGCTCGCCGCTCCACCTGACATTCGCCGTTATACTTTGATCGGCTGAAACACGAACGACAGCAAAAGAGATCGAAGACACATTGAAACTACCTGAATAGAATATGAGACAAGTTACGAACCGACGTGATTTTCTTAAGATATTGGGTGCGACAACCGCGGGTGTTGCAGTTAGCTCACAGAATGTTTTTGGACAGGCTCGCCGTGCGAAGACATGCGTGATAATCGGTTCGGGGCTTGCGGGCTTGTCGGCTGCATTTAAGCTCAAGAACGCGGGTTGGAATGTAACGATCCTCGAAGCTCGAAAGCGGACCGGCGGACGCGTTTTTTCGCACACGATGCCGGAGAGCGGCGGCTTGATCTGCGAACTCGGGGCCGAATGGGTCGGTGAAAGCCATGAGCGAATAAGAGCTTTTTGCACGGACTTTGAGATCCCGCTTCAGAAACATCAATTCGAAGATCATCTGATGCAGAACGGCAAGGTATCGCGGCCCGGCCAATGGAATTTTTCGGCGCAGGCTAATACCGAATTCCAGAAGATGCTAGATGGCTTTGAAAAGCTCACCCCACTCCAGCAACGCAGGCTCGACCGAAAAGATTGGTGGACGCATCTTTCCGACATTGGCTTCTCGAACGAAGATCTGATCCTTCGCGACCTGGCCGACAGCACCGATTTTGGCGAATCGATCCGACATGTTTCGGCCTTCGGAGCGCTCGCCGAATACGCGGCGAACGAAGAAAAAGAGGTAAAGGGAAAGACGCAGAATCAAATGGATTACAAGATGACCGGCGGCAATTCGCGGCTGGTCAACGAGCTGGTAAAGCGTATCGGCATCGAGAATATTCGAACAGGAATTAAAGTGACTGAGGTCAATCAGCGTGCTGGCGTTGTAACCGTTAAGGCGGGCGAAGAGACATTCAAAGCGGATGCCTGCATTTGCACGGCACCGGTCGCCAGCTTAAGAAAGATCAAGTTCAACCCGCCGCTTCCCGCCGTTCAGGCGGATGCAGCAGAAAAACTGATATATGCTCGCATCGTGAAAAACTCCGTGCTCTACGATGAACGCTTTTGGAAAGACGAGAATTTTTCGATGGTCTCGGATACGACCTCGCATTATTATTTCCACTCAACGCAGAATCAGCCCGGCAAGCAAGGCATCTTGACCGCGTATGCGATCGGCGAAAAGGCCGATGTGCTTGCCTCGCAGGATGACATGCGCCGCCGGACAGTCGTCACCCGCGACCTGATCGATTTTAGCTGGGCCGCCCCGAATCTCGCCCGCGGCATCGCCTCGTACGCCTGGCAGCGAGATGAGTTTACCCAAGGCGCCTACGCCCTTTACCGACCCGGCCAATGGTTCGGCATTCGCCCGATCCTCGCCCGTCCGCACGGCAAAGTTCTCTTCGCCGGCGAACACCTCGCCGATTGGCAAGGTTTCATGGAAGGTGCGATCAACACCGGCGAAGATGCGGCGGAATCCTTGATCCGTTAGACTTCACCTTTCTTTAGGTAAAATGCGCTCCAATGTCCCGATCAGATTCGAGCCCTGAATACTCTTTTGGTTAAGTTCCAAGACCTTTCCGTCCGGTCCAAGTAGGATCGTCGTCGGGTACTCTTGTATGCGGTAGTTAACCTCGGTCAGTTTCTTGATCGAATCTTTGCGTGCCTGAGGCCAAGTGGCTTTTTGATCGTTGAGAAACTGCCGTACTTCCTCAGTGTTGTCATCCCAGTTCAAGCCAAGGACCTCGAATCCACGCGATCGGAATTTATCATACGCGCGCACTGTATAGGGCATGTCTCGCACACAATCGATACACCAAACACCCCAAAATTCGACCAAAAGATACTTCCCGCGAAACTCTTTCAGACTTCGCGGCTTGCCTTCAAGATCAACAAAGCTGAAATCGGGCATCTCTTTGCCTATTTCAGGCTCGATCCTAAGGTAATCGCTTTTTTCGCGCCGGCGGACGACCACCTCGTTCTTCTTTAGGTCGATACTTTCGGTGGAAAGATACGTGTCCCCGTAACGAAACACGAGATTCTCGTTCGTTGCGTAAGAAGTTTCAAGCGAAAATTGCTCATTGCGGATCTTTCCGTCGCCATCTACATCGATGCCAAACAGTCCATCAGTAGTCGAAATATTCGGCGTGCCGTCGAACGGATACTGAAACAGAACGTCCTTCCCGCCGATCGTCACCGAAGCCGTAGAATATAGGATCACTGATTGATTTATGACGCGATTTGTCTCCTTGAGTTCGGGATGCTTAAAGCCTTTAAGATAGATAACCGGAACAGGAACGGCCTTGAACAAAGGATTGTCGATCGGCAAGAGCAGAACCGTTCGGACGAATTCTGTATCGTTTGAAATTGGTTCAAACGTCCACCGTTCCTCGGGACCGATCGTGCCATCGTTGTCCGCGTCTACACCAAGGAACGGAGCTTTTCGCGGGGGTTCGACAAGTACAACGTGCGTCTCGCCGTTATTCCGCGGGTCCCTTAACTGTCCGAAAGATAGAACCGAACCTTTATCCGCTGCGGGGCGGAAAGCAGGACGTTTCTCAGATCTGCTGTTCGCCGCGGAATCAAGGACCCTATCGATCATGTAATTTGTATCCGCGACCAGCCCAGTCATTTTTCCACGATAGCGCTCGGCGACCTGTCCTACGCTTGCGTAGGAACTCGAGAATACTAGCAACAATAAAAACAGAATTCGAAGGTAATAAGCCACGGGAAAAGTTTACGCTACAAACCCCATCGCTTCAAAAAAAGTCGAGAAAAATCTCTCTGATCGGAAGGGCTCAATCAAAGGCGACATTAACACAGCGAAGATGCATCCGCTACGCTGATCAATTAAACAAAGCGAATCAGCATTCGAAATAGCTCACATATTCCAAACTCCAGACGGAACGTAACAACAAGTTAAGAACAAATTAACCCAAATGCGATGGGTTTCGGGTACGATTCGAGGTTTAGCCTAAAAGTTAAATCTCGTTTCGGACCGAAATTCGGATGTTATCAGAGGTCTATTTTAGAGGAGATGTCTATTATGAAGTCCACCAGCGCGCAAATCTCATGCGCATTTTTAATGTTTATTTTTCTGTTTGCGAACATAGCCGTATCAGCCGGAAAGCCCGGGGTTGAGCTCCGATTGCTCGGTTCGCGTACGACCGGATTATTTGACGAGAGCGCGGCTGAGATAGTCGCCCACGACCCGATCTCGCAGCGGCTGTTTGTTGTTAATGCATTTAACGCGGGCATCGATGTTCTTGATGCATCGAACCCATCAAACCCGACGTTCTTGTTTACCATTGACCTGACCCCTTACGGTGACCAGGCAAATAGCGTTGACGTCCACAACGGCATAGTTGCGGCTGCGGTGCAGGCAAATGTTCGCACCGATGATGGGGTCGTGGTTTTCTTTGACGCAAGCGGCAATTACCTAAACGATGTTCCCGCCGGTGCCTTGCCCGATATGATCACTTTTACGCCAAACGGCGATCGAGTGTTGGTTGCCAACGAGGGTGAACCGAGCAGGTATGGCCAACCGGATTCCGTTGACCCGATCGGCTCAATAACGATAGTCGATATGCGGAACGGCGTTGCAAATGCGACTTCGCAGAACGTCGATTTCACCTCGTTCAATAACGCAACCTTGGACCCGAGCATCCGCATCTACGGGCCGGGAGCGACGGTCGCTCAGGATATTGAGCCAGAATACATCGCCGTCGATCACAATTCCAAAACTGCATACATAACGCTGCAGGAAAACAACGCAATAGCCGTGCTCGATATCAGATCGGCGACGATCACAAAACTGATCGGACTCGGTTTCAAAAATTACAGTTCGGGCGACAACAGGCTTGACGCCAGCGATCGCGACGGGCCAAGCAATTCAGCACGGATCAACATTGCAAATTGGCCTGTGTTCGGAATGTACCAACCCGACTCGATCGCCTCGATAAAATACAAGAACCAGACGTTTTTGATCACTGCAAATGAAGGCGATGCACGCGAATATACGGGGCTTGTAGAAGAAATTCGGCTTGGTTCAGGCGCGTATGTTCTCGATCCGTTAATCTTTCCCAATGCTTCGACGTTAAAAATGAACGCGAATCTTGGTCGGCTAAACGTTACGAACAGAACCGGCGACATTGACGGCGATGGCGATTTTGACGCTATTTACACACTTGGCGGCCGCTCATTCTCGATCTGGAACGCAAACGGCGAACAGGTCTATGATAGCGGCGATGATATCGAACAACGAACGGCCGTTCGCTATCCATTTAATTTCAATGCAAGTAACACGGATAACGCCCTGGATAGCCGCAGCGATAACAAAGGCCCTGAGCCGGAAGCGGTTACGGTAGGCAAAGCTTATGGCCGGACATATGCTTTCGTTGGCCTTGAACGCATCGGTGGAATTATGGTTTACGATGTAACAAATCCGTTCGATGTTCAATTCATTCAGTACATCAACAACCGAAATTTCTCGGTCGATCCGGAAGCCGGAACCGCAGCCGGCACGGTCGGCGACCTGGGGCCTGAGGGTGTCCATTTTATCGCGGCAGACGACAGCCCGACCGGCGTTCCGCTTCTTGCGGTTGCAAACGAGATAAGCGGCACCACGACGCTCTTCGAATTTGTTCAGGTAAGATAAAAGGCGCGCAAACGTGAAAAGGAGCGGAAAGGGAAAACCCGATCCGCCCTTTTACTTTCTGCATTAAAATCTCACCGAACCGCAGTAGTCGATTTATCCCTCGGATCGTACGGCGTGGCCTGAAATTTCTTGATCGTTTCTTGCGCGCTGTCGTAATCGTCGCCGATCTTTTCGGCCCTAGTATAAGCTGCTGTCGCGCGTGTTCGGTCGCCCTTAGCATCGTATGCATTACCCATTTTGATCTCGGCCCAAACATAGAGCCACGCCGGCCTTGCCGAGCCCTGGCTACCGAGGTCACGTGTAGCCTTGAAATTGTCGATCGCCAGGTCGTAGTTGCGTTGTTCGAGAAACAAAAGCCCAAGATGATAATAGACCCAGGCGTTTGAGCGGTCTAGCTTCAAAGCCTCTTCAAACTGCGTCTGGGCGTCAGCATAGTTGCCTTCTTTCAACTGCTCGATGCCGCGGCGGGCGATAGCCGATACGCGAAGGTCGGGCGAAATGCGAAGAAGTTTATAGCCCGGATCGATCACGACATCAAGTGGTTTTCCATCAGATTCGATATTGAAATCGGCGTTTGATTCATCCATTTGAAGCGTCACGGTCTTGGTTCCGCCTTCACCTTCGGATCGCAGCTGAACATCGACCGGCAAACGCAAATTATCGTAGTTTTGCTTGACCGTTCCGCGTGCCAAAAACTTTCCGCCGCGCGTTCTGATGATCAGATAATCCGCCGTAAATTCCGGAACGCCCGTGCTTTCGACCCAGCGGGCAAAAAAGTAACGCATATTCTCGCCCGCGATTCGCGAAGTAAGTTTTTCGAAATCCTCGATCGAAGCCGTTTTCCCGCGGTTCTCGTTCAAATGAGTTCGAAGCAGTGCGTCGAATTTTGCATTACCCAAAGTTTCACGAAGCAGCTTGAATACGAGTGCTCCCTTGGCAAACATGATGTATTGATAGGCGGTAGATTGATCATCCAGATTTGCAGGTGTTCGGAGCAGGGATGCTGTTTGCTCGAACGTCAAAGACTTTTCCAGCAATTCGCGTCTGAGATCATCAAGCCTCGGTCCCGTTAGCTTACTTTCGCGAAGAGCAAATGCAGAATACTCTGCTAGACCCTGCGACAACCATGCATCGTCAAATGCCTTCAGCCCGACGGTCTGTCCCCACCACTGAAACGCTGCTTCCCGCTGTAATCGTTCTTCGGTAACGCCGCGAACCTGTTCGAACTGCCGCGACGAGATGAATAACATTCCCGGTGCAGTGTAGAAATCCAGGCTTTCATCATCGATCTGTGCGACGACATAGCGATTGCCCATCTCGGGCCGGCCGAATGACTTGGTGTAATATTCGAGGGCGTTTCCGATAGTTTCGGCGTAGGTCTGAACAAGCGCGTCGCTGCCCGGCCGCGTATTGAACGAGATGTTGTATTCGCCAAACTTAAGCTCGCGATTTAAAAATTTTCCGTATGCCAAGTTGCCCACAAGGCCCGGTTTTGAGTTAACAAATCGATACTTTCCGGCTGTCAGCGTGACAGGACCATCACTCGGACCAACCACCTGAAGTCCGGCCGGGATCGCGACCGAAATGTCAGCCGTTGCAAGATCGGCGGCATAATCATGAAACGGAAACCAACGCGCCGCGTACATCAAATAGCCCTCGGCGGCACCGACGAATGCCAATCGCTTATTCAAGAGCGGGCCGCCAGCCGGCGTATTCAAAATGCCGCTGTATTTGAAACGAAGCGTTAACGGCGTTCCCTTAGTAACATTCTCGCCGAGGTCGATGCGAACATTTGGACCAATGTCAGAAACGCCTACTTGATCCTGAACGAAGGTGATCTGCGGCTGTCCGGTTGCGACGGGCGAAGTTGTTCTAGCTTGCGTTCGACCGGTCGGAGCCGGCAGTGCGGCACCCGCGGCAACACGCGTTATAGAATCAACCTTGAGCGAGCCGTTCAATTCAAAAGCGATCGACCGCGCGTCCTCAAGCGGCGTAAATGTCACGTCCGAAGTTGCCGTTAGCTTGTTATCTATCGGGCTAAGTTCAACATCGATCTTGTAGTTCGTTACGTCGAACGGCGTGCGGCGGGTCTGCTGAGCCAATGCGTTGGTTGCTCCCAAAATCGCTATAACGGCCAACCCAAGCCCGGTAATAAATCCTTTCTTCATACAATTGTGTATTCGCTTAAAGTGCGAAACTAGGATGTAAGCGCCCGCGAAATCGTTTGCTTTCGGCCCTGCTTACCTAATGAAATCGACAGAAACTACCCGTTCGGCGATCTCTTTGCCAAGCGCGGCCACTTTTTGATGCTCGGGATCAATCGTATATGCCTCAAGCGCCGCTAGATCAGTATAAACGGCAACCAGGCCTGTGTCGTACGAGCGTTCAAGATGCAAAACGTCAGAACCGACATCGAAATTAATTATATTGGGTATCAGATCCGGCAGAGCCCTGAGCTTCGAAACGTGTTCAGCTCGCTCTTCGGCGGTAGTTTCGGGTTTGTATTTCCAGCAAACAATATGAGTTAGCATTTGTTGAATTCAGACTTGGGATCTCAAATTTCAGATTCGCACCATTCTTTGGTTACTGTATGCCTATATTCGAACATCTTTTCGATCCTCGGCAAGATGAAGAGTGGTGCAGCAAGGTCGCCGATAAACGACATTGGTGGTTCAAAATCTATTTCGTCGCGAAGAAGAGCACCATTTTCGTGCGGTTCGATCACGTGTTTATGGCGCCAGCTCGCAAACGGCCCGGAGGTCTGAACGTCTTCAAACATTCGCGGCGGATCATACGCCGTGTGTTCAGCAACCCATCTCGACGGTATCAATCCAAATAGCTTTTGTTCGATTATTGCCCGCGAACCGATGACCGAAATATCTGCCTTTTGAACTATTTTGGCGTTTTCCCACGGCGGCACTAGCCTGTCAAACGCATCAGGTAGTTCATGAAACGCAAAGACACGTTCGGGCGATGCGGCGATCACGGTTTCTTTTACAAATTGCATTCGTAATTACGATAGCACAAGAACGGCGGTCCATTGCTTTGCGTTCTATCCGCTTTCAGGTGAAAATCGTCCGAGCAGATCCACCTGACATAAAAATGACTGAAACCACGCAAGACCTCGGCACGTTTTACAACGACCGCGTTTCCAAAGCAAAGATCTGGCAAGTGATCGGTGCTTCGTCGCTCGGAACGGTCATCGAATGGTACGACTTCTACATTTTCGGAAGCCTGACCGCCGTCATCGCACCGCTTTTCTATCCGCCGGGCAACGACACGTTCGCCTACATTATGTACCTAGCGACCTTTGCGGTCGGGTTTTTGGTCCGGCCGTTCGGGGCGTTGTTCTTTGGACGGATCGGCGACATCGTCGGCCGCAAATATGCGTTTTTGGTGACGCTCTTGATAATGGGCGGAGCGACCGCAGTTCTCGGATTTTTACCGACATTTGAGACTATCGGTTGGGCCGCACCGATCATCCTGCTTTTGCTTCGTGTGCTGCAAGGCCTTGCTCTTGGCGGAGAATATGGCGGCGCGGCGGTTTACGTTGCCGAACACGTGCCGGACAACAAACGCGGTTTTTATACATCGTTTATTCAGATAACTGCAACACTTGGGCTTTTTATGTCGCTCGCGGTGATACTGATCGTTCAAAACACGATGTCGGCCGATCAGTTTGCAGGGCGAACAGAAGGCATCGCCGGTTGGCGAATTCCGTTTTTGCTTTCGATCTTGTTGGTGATCATCTCGCTTTACATTCGCCTTCGAATGGAAGAATCGCCGATCTTCCAACATGTAAAAGCCAGCGGAATGACCTCGGCAAATCCACTTGTCGAGGCATTTACAAAA
This sequence comes from Pyrinomonadaceae bacterium, assembly GCA_041744555.1. GTDB lineage: Bacteria > Acidobacteriota > Blastocatellia > Pyrinomonadales > Pyrinomonadaceae > OLB17. The sequence continues at coordinate 1,961 of JBGTKQ010000157.1, read as the reverse complement.
TGGAAGAATCTGAAGATCGTTCTAATTTCGCTATTTGGTGCGACCGCCGGACAAGGAGTTGTTTGGTACGCCGGACAGTTCTTCGCTCTCTTTTATTTGCAGTCAATTCTGAACGTAAACCAAACGTCGTCGAACTATATCGTCGCGACCGCCCTTCTTTTGGCGATGCCGTTCTTTGTGTTCTTCGGAGCCCTGAGCGATCGCATCGGACGAAAATGGATAATCTTGTGCGGCTGTTTGCTGGCTATGCTGACCTACATTCCGATCTATAGCGCGATGCAGTCCGCGGCAGGATCCAACGTCGTAACCGCGACCTCACAACGCGATCCTGTGACCGGAGCGATCAAACTCACGCCGCAAACGGTGAATGCCGAAGGTGCATTAGTAAGCGCCGAAAAGGTTCTGCCGTACACATCGCTTGGAGATCTGCTTTCTAATTCCGCTGCATGGAAGCTGATCGGCCTTGTCTTTATTCAGGTGTTTTGGGTGACGATGGTATATGGCCCGATCGCGGCATATCTTGTCGAAGCTTTCCCGGCAAGGATACGTTACACGGCGCTGTCTTTGCCGTATCACATTGGCAACGGAGTCTTCGGCGGACTGCTGCCGTTGATCGGCGTAGCGCTGATCGCCCAAACCGGCAACATATACGCAGGGCTTTTCTACCCAATGATAATAGCCGGAATAACGTTCGTAATCGGTGCAATATTCCTGCGCGAAACGCACGGTCATAAGATCTGGGAAGAGATGGAAGTCGTGGACGAAAAGGCTGCGAATTAGGCGATTGGTTCAGTCGGGAATGGATGGCGTGTTCGGAGATCGCGGGAATTAATGGCTTGACATTATTACGAGCATGTCGGGCATTGAAAATACGGAAAATTTCCGCAGGGCTGGCCTCAAAAACAAGAGGGGCTGGATACAAGAATCGTGGGGCTGAGCCTCAAAAACGCGGGGCTGGGACATATGCTTCTAATTTCCCGCCCCGTTTCAGCTTAGGGTTTTCGTCTATGGTTTTGCGGGCGAGCTCAGTTTCAGTTTGATCGACTCAAACCGTGACCATTTACCGGAGCCTGTGCACATGCTGTAGATCCTTTCTGCCGGAACGGCAACAGTTTGCTCGACCGAATCGCGTTTATAACGCACCTCGAACTTTCGCGTCACATAACGATATTCCGTATCGTCATTCTTTTTGATCATACAGGATTGCTCGCTTTGGCCGATGATCACTGCGTAAAAGCCGTCTGCGTTAAACGCACAGTCTTCGCAATATGTCCTGAAATTTTCCGAGCCGTGCCGTGCATAACGTTTCATAAACGCGTCCACCGGCGGTAGAAAGTACAGCGACAGCAAGCCCTTGTTGAAGCTGCACAAATCGGCCTCGGCATTGTCCACTTCGATCAGTGTCAGGTCTGCCGCCGAACCAAACAGCGGCCGGTCGTCGGCATCGGTCAATTGAACAACGATCATATTTCCGCCGTCAAAGGGACAATGTTGAGCAAACGTGTTTGTTGCCGCCGCGAAAAGCAGAACAAACGTGACCAGAGTTGAAAGTGCACTTTTCATATATTCCGAACGAACTTTCACGACTAATTTGCAGAAACTAGACGGTCATTCAATAATCGCCAAACTTTTTCCAAATGTCTTTCTTCAACGCGGACACTGCCTACGGATAGCCGTAAAGTAAACTTGCCATTGAGTTTAGTGTGCGAAAGATAGGCTTCGCCGGAGGCATTTATCTCATTCATTATTCGTTCGTTCAAACTGTCGAGATCAACTCCCTCAGGACAAGCTCTGAAACAGACTAAAGCAAATGGTACTGGTGCGAGCATTTCAAAATCGGGCGATGTTTCGACCCAGGATGCGAAAAGCCTCGCGAGACGGCAATGCTCACGTATTCGTTCGATCAGGCCTTCGCGGCCGAAATATCGGATCACGAACCACAGCTTCAGAGCACGAAAACG
>JBGTKQ010000156.1:0-15410 GCA_041744555.1 Pyrinomonadaceae bacterium | reverse complement strand
ATGACAACAGACCGACCCTATAAACGGCGGCGTCCTGCGAACGAAGTTTTTGAAGATCTGCAGCGAAACTCCGGCAAGCAATTCGCACCCGAAGTCGTCTCTGCGTTTTACCGCTCGATGCTTAAAGAACTTTCGGGTGAAGCGAAAGAAAAGCGCTATCGAAAACTCCTCGGCCGCGAATATATGGAAACCGAAAGCCTCGCCTCAACCCTTCGAGCCGGCCTAAATAATCTTTCACCAAGCAAGCCGATCGTGCTGATGAGTCTCGACTAATTCCTAATTCTGCGGCACATACGCACTAGGAACAGGCCGATCTGCCGCCAATCCGAAAGGCTGTGCAGATGTGCCGCCCGTGCTGCGATTCACGAACCACATACCGTTTCGATATACTGCCTGATCCGAACGTCCGTCGCCATCGTAATCGCCGGGAACCGGCACATCCCCGTTCAACCCCCAACTAGTTATCTCAACTCCGCCCGTGCTTCGGCGGACATACCAGACGCCTTCTGATGGCCGAAATACGGCAGGGTCGACGATCCCATCGCCGTCGTAATCTGCAGGCACAGGAATATCCGTGCCCAACCCCCAATTATCTTGTGACACCGACGCATAATTACTTGCCGAACGAGCGATCGACCATTGACCGCTTGCTATCGTTCCCATATCTGCCCGACGATCGCCGTCGAAATCCCCGACAACAGCTTCACCCGCAGGAAATCCGCTTGGATTTAAAACGGCACCATTCGAGCTCTGTAATATCCAAAACACGCCGGTCGCGGGTCTGTAGATCGCCGCATCAGCACGAGAATCGCCGTCAAAATCTTCGACCACTGGAACGTCTCCGACCGCTCCCCAATAAAAATATGTGATCGTCGAATTTGAGCTATTGAACACATAAAAGTCCGGAGCACCCGAATCATTGCCACGAAAGACCGCGACATCCGTTTTTCCATCGCCGTCGAAGTCGCCCGGCGAAAGGACATCCGTAGCCAGGCCCCATTTGATGGCCGCGAAGCCCTGGCTCGACCGGTTCAAATACCAAACGCCATCCGATGGCCGAAACACTGAGACATCTGAACGCCCATCACCGTCAAAATCCGCCCGGGCCTTGGTTTGGCAACTGGCTGGGACTTGGAACGATTCGGTCACGACCGTGTTGTTCGATCCTGAACCTGCATTTTGTATACTCGCCGTTTGGCCAAATCCGCGTATCGCGAAACCACGAAAAACAGGGCAGAAGTCTTGCGGGTTTGACGCTTGAGCGGCAACGACGATCGCGTCACGAGCCTGGAGCATCGTCGGGTTCAGCGGTGAAAGCTTCATCCCGTCGACGGTGTATTGAAGAGCTCTTCGATTGCCTTCGGATGCTCCATGACGATCGATCAATTGGCCTCGCATTTCCCACATGGCACTCGCCCACACTTCGCCCGCGTTCCAAGTCTGATCGCAAGTCGTTGAACCTAGCGGCCCTCGCGGGTAAGCACTGTTGGGCGGCGGGCTAGACGTCGATGTACCGATCAGCGTGTTGCAGGTTGCGTTTACGTATGCAAAGGTCAACGGGTTATGCGGCAGCCCGTTCGGGCCGGTACAGCCCCGTCTTGAGATCGGAAAGCGACGTAGTCCGTGATAAGCGGTGGAGTCCGGCGAACCCACGATACCGCGGACCGAGTAATTACCAACCGGATAGACGCCGCAATTGTCGTCGGTAGGTTCGGAAAGCATCGCAACGGCAAAAAAGTCGGACCAACCTTCGCCCATGCTACGAGCCATATTCGATGCAAGGCCGGTCGCGTTTCCGATCAGCCTGCCTGATAGGCCATGCGTTACCTCATGAACTATAACCTGATTATCCAGAGCTCCATCGCGGGCCGGTGAGGTTCCGGTCCAAACGAATAGCTGCAGCCTTGGGCGTCCGCCGTCCGCCGGTGTCGAAAAATTTGCCCCGTTGGTACCAATTCCTTCCTGCACCTCAACTACTATCGAATCACCCCCCACGCCTCCGCGTCCAAAGTTGTCCGTCTGATAATTGCGAGCCTGTTCGTTAAAGCCAAGCCGATACGTTTCATCATGCCACCGATTTACCGTGTAAAAAGCGTTTGTGATCGAGCCCTGTTGAAATGCCGTCGGTGGATAAGGTTGTGGCGGCGTGGGTGTCGGCGATTCGCCTGGCGGCGGCGTCCCGGGTGAAGGGTTGTATTCGTAGACAAAAATCCTCGCCGGATCGCCGAATGCCCAGCCGTTCGGATCAATGCCCTGTGTGCTGTCGCGGTCGATACCCGCTTCGACATTATTGCCGATCGTTCGGTTCTCGCCGTCGGGAATCCAACCAAGATTATTAAAAGAATATGGCCCCTCGTTGCCAATAAGCGTGAACGTCTGGCGGGCGACCATTGAGGGTTCCGCACACGTCGGCGATGCGCAGCCCGGAGTTCCCGGCGTCGGGCTGTCCGCCGTTCTTAACAAGCTTTGTTGATTTCCGTAAACGTTGTAAGTCGCTGATTGCGTCTGAAACTCGGTAAGGCTTTTTCGCCAGAGTAAAGTGCCCATTTCCGCGTCAACGACCACAAAATACTCGCCACTTCCAGCCGAGATTTGGAAACGCCACGCGGGACGAGCTAGACCTGCGTCTATTGGGAAATACACTTGCTGAGAGCTATTAGATCGGCCGTTTCCCGCGGTTTGGCCGACATATTCATACGCTTTTTCCGCCACCTCATTCTCGGATCCGAAAGCATGCGACAAGTCTCTTTCGTCAAGTCCAGGCACGATCCCGTTCACGACCGAAATGATCTCGTTCCGACGGCTAAAACCGGCCTTGAGTTCAGCTTGAAACACGGGAATGCCGTTTAGATGTTGTTCAAAATGTACGAATGATAGGTCACCATTTGGGTTCGTGTAGTCGGAAGTCTTTAAGAGCCGACTCGCGTCTGAATGGTTTATACGAAAGATCTCGCGTTCTTTTGAAATGTAATCGAGTAAAGCATCAGCACGCGACCCAAGTGTTGGTGACGTCAGAAAACGATCGTCGCCTTCGAGTGACGGCATGACAAGTTCGACAGCCGGAAAACGCGGATCTATGCTTATGTTCAGATCGGAACGCCTCGTATGTATCGAATCTAATCGGGGCAACACTTGGTTAAGCAGCTTCTTGCCCTCTGTCATTTTGCGAATGGCATCGACCGCAGTCGGACTCTCGTCGAGCCTAATATCGTAATTTTCGAATTGCTCGCCAGGGAACGAAACGGTTCTTAACCCTACGGATCGAACGGACCGCTCACTTACGCAAAACACAACGACTAAAATTGAAAACAATAGTGCAATTGATCTTTTCATAGCGGTGTAATCGACGGACTCGACCGGCAGGCGGCCAAAAAACAGGTCCTATGAATCTGGAATAGCGCAACTAATATACACCAGAAATGGCAGACATTGGAAGAAAAATTGGTTTAAGGACGTTTCGCTGCACCGCAAGAATCGGCAGGGCCCATCATTCCGGGACCGACTCGCCAGCCTTTGATCGGTAATTGAATCGGGATTCAAAACCTGTGGCAAAACGAAGAACTAGAAAAACGATCATCGTGCTACCTACAGCAAGGAAATATCTTTCAAGGCCGACCATCATGCCGATACCCGAGGTCGTTAGAATGCCGGCGGCCGTCGTGAGCCCTTTTACGTCGGTATCTTCCTTTTTGAAAAAGATCATACCGGCACCAAGAAAGCTTATTCCGGTGACTACTGCACCGATGAGGTTTGCGGCGTCGAACCGGACGTGATCGCCATACATTTTGTACGATTGAGCCATGCTCTCGCCGATAACGATGAACATCGTGGAAGCCGCACCGACCAGAATGTGCGTCCGCAATCCTGCAGCTTTGCCAACACTTTCGCGTTCCCAGCCAAGTGTGCCGGCGAGTATGCAGCTTACGATTATTTGTACGAGAATACGCAGGTCATTGTCATTCATTATTTTTCCGAGAGCCACTTGTCGGCCGCCGCTTGACCGCTAAAAAGTCGGACGTTAACGCCGTGATCGTTAGCGATATCTTGCCCGAGTTCATTGATCTCCTGCTGTTCAGTGAAGCGGTCGAGGTATGCCATTTGAATGTCGTTGAAACCGAATTTAGGAAGATCTGCAGCGGCACGGGCAATATCTGCTTCACTCGCTGTTACAGAAATGTTTTCCTCGACCAAGACCTTTTCAAAATTTCTTGCTTTGCATTCGTTCGCGATCTCAGTAAGAAAATCAGCGATCACCTCATAGTTATACTTGTCGCCGTGGACAAGGGCGTAAAGGTAATTTGGATACTCTTCCAAAACGATAGTGTAAGGTTTCGCCTCGGGTTCTTCGTTCATATTTCGCCTCCAACGCCTATCTATATTTCATTTGACCGCTTCGAGCAACTGTACGAATTTCTTTGCAGCAAGCGAAAGCGTTCGGTCGCTGCGGTGAATGATCCCGACCGGCCGGACCCATTCTTTTTCCGCTAAAGCGACAACAGTGAGACGACTTCTTTCTTCTTCGGTGATCGAAGGGCTCGGCAGGATCGCAATACCGAAACCGACCTCGACCGCCCGCTTGATAGTTTCAATATTATCGAATTCGGCTACTTTCTTGACTTCAACACCCTTTGCTTTCAATAACTTATCGATCGCCTTTCGGGTCGGGGTGTCGCGCTCGAAATGGACGAAATCGTGGCCATTTAGATCTTTCGTTTTCACCTGAACCCGCGAAGCCAGTTTATGTCCGGGCGGGCAAACGAGAACAAGCTTGTGCTCCGGCATATAAGAAATATTTATTCCGCGTTTCGGTTCGGGAAATGCGAGAACGCCGAGTTCGGCGGAGCCGTTGACAACATCGCGGACTACCTTCGTCGTTCGCGCGTATTCAAGATCGATCTTAGCCGCCGGAAATTTTGACATAAATTCGCCGACCTTTACCGGCAGCTCATGCAGGCCAACGCTATATGTAGTTGACACCTTTACGGTTCCGCCGATCTTGCCAACGAGCCCGCGAAGATTTTCCTGCATCTGTCCATATGCGTCCAGCACATTCTTTGCCTCGCGATGGAATACCTCGCCGGCTGCCGTCAGCTTAACCTCGCGTCTGCCGCGAACTCGTTCTAGAAATCGGCGTTTGAATTTTTCTTCGATCGTTCGTATTTGCTGGCTCACGGCAGATTGTGTGATGAAATTTCGCTCGGCGGCGAGAGAAAAACTCTGAAGATCGACAAGATCGCAAAACACTTTTAATGTCTCGATGTGCATATTTTCTAATGAGTTTTACTTAATAATCCCTGCAATTGAATTCATTTTAACTTATAAGAAAAAAGACGTAAACTCACGTCTAGTTTCGAAGAATTGCCGAAAGCAGATTTAGATACTAGAATTTTAGCGTTTCAAAGCAATTCTAGCGGATATTTAAGAGAAATTGATGGCGACCAAACTTAGCACAACGTTCCTGATGAGAAAGCTGCATCAGTTGACGGGAATCGTCCCGCTCGGGCTCTTTTTCTTCGTGCACATGTTCACGAACGCAAAGGCGATGAACGGGGAAGCCAGTTTTGAAAAAGCGGTAAAGGAAATTCACGATATTCCGTTCCTTCTTTTTCTTGAGATATTCGGCATTTTCGTCCCGCTGCTTTTTCATTCCATTTACGGTGTGATCATTTCGGCTGAAGCTAAGCCGAACGTATTTACTTATAAATACGGCCGAAACTGGTTCTATTTTCTTCAGCGGGCAACAGGGATCTTTCTTTTCCTGTTCATTTTCTTCCACATCTTGAATCTTCGGTTCGGTCTGATTCCGGGATTGGAATCATATGGAATGCCGGTTGCGGGTAATGCTGATCTTGCGTTCGACATCGTCTCCCGCGAATTTTCGGTCCCGTGGGTTTTGGTTCTTTACATACTGGGAATTGCCGCAACAGCTTGGCATTTAGCATACGGATTTTGGTTGTTTGCTGTAGATTGGGGCGTCATCATTGGCGAAAATGCTCAGAAATACGCACTTTACGGATGTGCGGCATTGGCATTTGGATTATTTGCCGTCGGGACAAATGCCGCGTTCTCGTTTATCCGGCCATGTGGGCTGATGCCGGCCGCCTTATGTGAGCAACCGAAGGCAACGAACATGGCGATTCCGAAAAAGGTTTGATCAATCATATGGCTACTAATGGTTTAAAAATTACGATCGTCGGCGGAGGGCTTGCCGGACTTGCGGCGGCCATGAAGATCGCTGAGGCCGGGCACGAAGTAGATCTGATCTCGGTCGTACCGGTAAAACGTTCGCACTCGGTTTGTGCCCAAGGCGGCATTAACGGTGCTGTGAACACCAAAGGCGAAGGCGATTCACCGGCAAAGCATCTCGACGACACGGTTTACGGCGGAGATTTTCTAGCCAACCAAACACCGGTTAAACGAATGACCGACATGGCGCCGGAGATCATTTATCTTTTCGACCGAATGGGCGTTCCCTTTTCGCGAACTAAAGAAGGCTTGCTTGATTTTCGACGATTTGGCGGAACACTACATCATAGAACAGCATTTGCTGGTGCTTCGACCGGACAGCAATTGCTGTACGCTCTGGACGAGCAGGTTCGTAAGTTTGAGGTCGGCGGTTCGGTTAAAAAGTATGAAGGCTGGGAAATGCTCTCGCTCGTGATGGACGACCATCAAGTTTGCCGCGGGCTGATCGCGATGAACCTGCAAACACTTGAACTTAAAGCTTTTAAGGCCGACGCGGTAATTATGGCGACCGGCGGTCCGGGACTGGTCTTCGGCAAATCGACCAATTCACAAACGTGCACAGGTTCTGCAGTATCGGCGTGTTACCAACAGGGTGCGCAATACGCGAATGGCGAATTTATACAGGTTCACCCGACTAGCATTCCGGGTGAAGACAAACTTCGCCTTATGAGCGAATCGGCTCGTGGCGAAGGCGGACGCGTTTGGGTTCCGAAGGCAGACGGCGACAAGCGAAATCCAAAAGACATACCCGATTCCGAACGCTGGTATTTTCTAGAAGAAAAATATCCGGCTTACGGAAATCTTGTGCCGCGCGATATCGCTACACGCGAGATCTTTCAGGTCTGCATCGAAGGCCACGGAGTCGCGGGTGAGAATCAGGTCTATCTTGACCTTACGCACATTCCGGCTGAAACTCTGACTCGAAAGCTTGGAGCTATCCTCGAAATTTACGAAATGTTCGTTGGCGATGATCCGCGTCACGTTCCTATGCGTATCTTCCCGGGCGTTCATTATTCGATGGGCGGCCTTTGGGTCGATTATGATCAACGGACAAACGTCCCGGGATTGCTAGCGGCCGGCGAATGCGATTATTCGATCCACGGTGCAAATCGGCTCGGAGCAAATTCGCTTGTTTCGTGCGTATATGGCGGATTCGTCGCCGCACCTTCGGCGATCGAATTTGCCAAGAACGTCGAACGCGGCAATACCGAAACGAACGGTATTTTCGATGCAGAACTCAAAAAGCAGCAGGAGATCAACGACCGCATAATCAAGAGCGAAGGCGGCGAGAATCAATACAAACTGCACGAAGAAATGGGCAAAGTAATGACCGAAAACGTAACGGTCGTACGATACAATGAAAAGCTCAAGGCGACGGATGAAAAGCTTGTCGAGTTGCAAGATCGTCTGAAGCGGATCTCGATAAACGATTCGAATCTGTGGGCGACACAGGCGATACCGCATGCTCGTCAGCTTAATAATATGATCGAGCTTGCCCGTGTGATCACGCTCGGAGCGCTCAACCGAGACGAATCCCGCGGGGCACATTACAAGCCAGAATTTCCCGATCGCGATGACGAAAAATTTATGAAAACGACAATCGCGGAATATTCCGCCGAGGCACCCGTGCTCAGCTATCAAGCGGTCGATGTCTCGCTGGTTGAACCGCGAAAACGCGACTATTCGAGCGGAAAGGCGAAAGGGAAGTAGAGGATCTACATGAATTTGAAAACGCTTGTAAAGATCAGCAATGTTTGTTGCGGCGATATCGATATTGCTGTTGATCTATTGGGTTTTCATTTTCGTTTCTGTCGAGGTCGTTGACCAAGGATAATTAAGCGATGTTAGAGATTAGCAAGTACAAGGACAGGGTCGAAGATGTTTGTAGAGAACTCTCACTTCTGCGACTCGATTTGATCGGCTCAGCATCGCGGCCAGATTTCACAGCCAAAAGCGACATTGATGTTCTCGTAACCTTTGATGGCGACGAATTGTTATTTGACAGATACTTCTCATTAAAGGAAAAACTAGAGGCAATATTCGAGCGACCGGTTGACGTAATTGAAGAAAGGGCAATAAAAAACCCTTACTTTCGATCGGCAGTCGAAAAGGATCGGATCAGATTGTATGGAAGATGACGCCAAGGCACTGCCATTCGATATTGTCGAGAGCTGCCAACTCATCGGGGAGTTTGTGTTGCAGATAGAGTTTGACGATTATGCCGAATCGGAAATGATTCGGTCCGCTGTCGAGCGTCAATTTATCAATATCGGTGAAGCTCTGAACCGACTCAAACAAGCCGATATCGATACCTTTGAATCGATCGCAGATGCGGGACAGATAATCGGATTCAGGAACGTGCTAGTTCACGGATATGACGTGGTTTCCGACCAATTAGTTTGGGGAATCATTACGGAAAAGTTGGCTGAACTCAAAGCTCAATCCGAGGCAAGGTTGAATTCTTAGAACATGACTACAAGTGCACACATAGAAAAGAAACGGCTTGAGAATCCGCCGGCGACTTTTAAGTTGAAAATACAACGGCGTGAAAAAGACGGTTCGCCCGAATATTGGGAGACTTTCGAGCTTCCATATCGGCGGAACCTGAATGTGATCTCGGCGTTAATGGACGTGCGGAAAAATCCGGTGACCGCCCAAGGTAAAACTACGACGCCGCCGGTTTGGGACATGAGCTGTCTCGAACAGGTTTGCGGCATTTGTACGATGGTTATCGACGGCCGTGTTCGGCAATCGTGTTCGGCACTGATCGACGATCTGCTTTTAGTATCAAATTCCGATACTGTAACGTTGCAGCCGATGTCGAAATTTCCGAATGTCCGTGATCTCAAGGTCGACCGTTCAAAGATGTTCGAACATCTCAAACAGGTGAACGCCTGGATCGAACTGGACGGTTCACACAATCTCGGTCCCGGGCCACAGCTTTCAAATGAGATCGCACAAGAACGTTATGCTCTTTCGCGTTGCATGACGTGCGGCTGCTGTCTTGAAGCTTGTCCTCAATATGGCGACGACAAATATATTGGACCGCAAGCGATCGCACAGGCTCGGCTGTTTAACATGCATCCGGTTGGAAAGATGGAGATTGATGATCGCTTAAACGGTCTAACCGGCGACGACGGCATTGGCAATTGCGGCAACGCACAGAATTGTGTCCAGGTCTGCCCGATGTCTATTCCGCTAACAAAAGCGATCTATGAAACGAATCGGGATATTACCGTAAACGCATTATTTGGTTGGCTGAAAAAGTAGCTGGCAGCTTTACTGCAAAACGGAGACGATCGATATGTCTTCGATCCCGCCTAACGGTCGCGGAACCGGAGAGTCCATGTCCAGGAAGATCATTAGATCTTCCCGCGACATCGGTTTCGCGAAATAGTAACCCTGTCCGCGTTCGCATCCGAGCATTCTCAAGACCTCGACCTGCTCCTCGGTTTCAATGCCTTCAGCGATAACTTTCAGTCCGAGATTTCTCGCAAGCGAAATGATCGTTCGGACGATCTCAATGTTCGCGCCATCTTCGTTAATGGGGCTAACGAACGATCTATCGATCTTTAGTGTTGAGATAGGCAACCGCACAAGATAGCTCAGGTTCGAATAGCCTGTACCAAAGTCATCAATATCAACATCGATCCCAAGCCCGCGAAGATGATGGAGCATTTCGATCGCTCGTTCCTGATATGCAATGATCACCGATTCAGTGATCTCAAGCTTTAAACAACTGATTGGAAAATTTGACTCATCAAGTATTTGTTTGATACGCGGAACAAGATCGCTTCGCCCGAACTGTTTGCTGGAAAGATTAACGCTAAGCTTGAAGTTTGCTTTGCGAGCCGGGTTCGAAAAGATCGGAGCCATTTCGCTGGTGGCCTTCCTTAGTATTAATTCGCCAAGGGAATCGATCCATCCGATCTCTTCGGCAAGGTGGATAAATCGATCGGGCGAGATCTCGCCGAGTTCCGGATGATTCCAGCGAGCAAGCGATTCTACTCCGATCACCGTCTGATCTGATAGCTGATAGATGGGCTGGTAACGCACGTCGAGATCGTTGTTTTCGATAGCCCGCCGCAGATCTGTTTCCAATTGCAAAGTCTCTTTCGCGGCTGCGTGCATTGTATCGTCAAAGATCTCGTGTCTTGCCTTTCCGGCACGTTTCGCTTGATACATGGCGGTATCGGCATCGCGCATCATATCTTCAGAGGTCTGGTGGTTTTCGGCGGCGTGCAAGATCCCAATACTCGCCGAACTAAATACCTCGCGTCCCGAAACGGTAAAAGGTTTTCTAAACTGGCGTTGGATCCGTTCGGCGATCTGTGTGACTTCCTCATTATAAAAGCGGCCTTCAACCAGTATTACAAATTCATCGCCGCCGAGTCGGGCGACAATGTCCGGCGGCCTCATTGATTCCCGAAGCCGTTCTGCTATTCCGACCAATAGCTGATCGCCTGCCACGTGGCCTAAACTGTCGTTAACATTCTTAAACCGGTCCAGATCGATGAAAAGAACGCTAACGTGGTATTTTGTTTCATTGACCCGTTTTGCGAGGGCTGCAGAGAGCCGCTGGGTAAAGTACATTCGATTTGGTAGACCGGTTAATGCATCGTGGTTCGCTTCATGATGGAGCTTTGCCTCGGCTTCTTTTTTGGCGGTAATGTCCTGAAGCTGAAAGATGAGGTCTGTTCCGGAAACAATATCTCCCGCTGCCGAGAGACTCCACGAACCCCAAACGATTCCGCCGTCTTTGTTTAGAAATCGCTGCTCCATTTCACAACTTGGTTTTTTGCCACGAGTTACCGTGCGGATCTGTCCCAACGCATCTTTTAGATCGCGTGGATAGATGAATGATTGGAAATCAAGTTCCTGAAATTCGTCAGCAGAATAACCAAGTATTTTGGATAAGGCCCGATTGGCTCGCAGACATCTGCCGTCGGGTGCGATCAATGCGATCCCGATCGGTGCGTAATTGAACGCACTTTTGAAGCGCTGCTCGGATTCCTCTAGGGCGATCGACCGAACCTTAAGTTCTTCAGCGTATGTCTCTGCCTGTTCAGCCTGAGCGGCGGACATCTCCAGATTTTCAAGGTAAACACGATATGCTATGAAAACGAGCACGATTATCGGGATCGAAAGCATCACAGCTCCAAATCCGACCCGATCTACGAGAAAGACAAGCAATCCGGCCGTGGCTGAACCGATCACGTACGTGAAGATCGTCCAAACGTATTTTTCTTTCCAGGTCTGCCATAGGGGCATAGCCCGCTTGATGGCGTCATAGCCTGCTGCGAGCAATGTATTTATCGAGAACTGCGTAAGAGCAATAAGAGCGAGTGCAGTAAAGAAATCCTGAATGTAACCGTCGTGGGCACGAAGCTGGTCAGCCGTGTTCAATCCGAATGCATTTAGCGCAACAAAAACGACCGTTGTCGAGAGAGCGAGGGCTGCAACGTTGAAAAGGATGGTGATCCAAGTGTTGCAGAAACGTCGTGCTGAAAAAAATGCTTCAACCGCCGCTAGAAGGATCGCAGCCTCGCCGCCGTAGAGTAGCAAAGTCAAAAAAATAAAGGTGTCTGAAACGGCAATGTGCGATTTGAATCGCGGAATTTTGATAAGGATTCGCGAGCCCAGTCCGATCGTACATGCTGCGAGAAGCAGAAAGTTGAGATCCAACCGCTCCACAGGTAGATTTACCGCCGCAACCGCCGCGACGGAGAATCCGACGGCGATGATCGCCATCATATATAGCCTTGTTGCTTTTTGCGAAGAAACTTCGCTTTCTGCAGGGGGTTGCATACAGTTGGGGAGATGCGATCGTGAGATTGTTTGCCGTGACGGTCCTGCATTTATTGCAGTCGAAAGGCTAACCGAAGGAAGGCACCTTTCAAATGAAAGGCACCCTCAATTATCGCTCTCAACTGCACCTAAAGTCCAGCACTTTTTCAAACAAACAATGTGACAATATCTTCGGAACGCTTTAGCCCTGCACGTTCGAAACACTTGTGGGCATTTACAAATTCACTATTGCTAAGTAAGCAGACGGAAGATGACGAATTGAGTAACTCGATGCACACCTGCGTAAGGCAACTTGAACCTGTACCTTTGCCGCGTTCTTCGGGTGCAACATAAACGCCTTCCAGATATGCCATTTCTGAGGTCGCTGCCATCAGATCCGCCTTAAAGATCAAACGGCCATTTTCGGTAACAACAAAAGTTCTCGCTTTGTTGATTCGGCGCAGTACACGACTGCGAAAGCCATCCGGATCGATCGCCAATGGGTTAACACCGCTTTCGATGTATGCCAGTTCGGCTTGAACGCGGGCAACAGGTTCAAGATCTTCTGCCGTTGCTTGCCGGATCTTTCGCTCGCTCGATTGAACGGCAAACGGAAACCCCGTAACGAAAGAATGCTCTACGCAACGCTTTCGGGGCGAGTAAAGACATTTGCTGTATTCGTTAAAGAACGTTTCAGCCTTTTCGCCCGAAGACATGATCAGATTGATCGGGTTCGTCGCTCTCCGGGCTTCTGCTGCGAAGGCGAACAGAGCTTCGTTCGTTCGAACGTCAAAGATCGTTGAATGGCCGATGAGCGCGATACCGTCAATATAACCCGTTCGGTTTCGGTGACCGAAGTATTTACCGCGATTCAGCCGTTCGTTCAATCCGTTGTCGGCGAGGAACCCATATAGGATCACCGAATGAACGGACGGAGAGCTGAGAAATTCAAACGCTTCTTCGATCGAGTCTTCGCACAGTTCAAATAGACCTTGTGACGCGATCGATCCGCCCCAATAAAAGTTAGTGATCGGTAATTCCGTGATCGATGTTGGTGAAAGATTATTGTCGAGCATACGGTACCTCCATTTGTGTAGATGAGCGAAACAGTTTCTGTATGTACTGGGTTACTCCATCCTGGATGTACGGTCTCCAATTAACACGCCATCACCGATCAAGACGCCGTCGCCGATCAAAACTCCGTCACCGATAAGCACTCCGTCGCCTATCAGCACGCCATCGCCTATCAAAACTCCGTCACCGACGAGCACGCCCATCCTGGCACCGTCTCCGACAAGTACTCCTGACGGGAAGAGGACAGTTCCGGCGCCGCCGGAGTTGCCATTGCTGATGATCACATTCGGATTGATTGTGATACCCGAAGTGTAAAAAGTATTCGTGTCGAGCGACAAAATATCGTTATGTATCAACACGCCGTCGTTCATTATGAATGGCCGGCGATATACGTATTGGAACTTCGAGATCAGATTCTGACCCGTCAGAAAAGAATGATTCGACGTAACTATCTGTGACCACGGGAACGACGATCCGGCAATGCTGGTCGATTGCGACGGCATCACCCAACCGCTTGCAACGGTAGAAGTTCCTTTCGAAAGATTGTTAAATTCAAGATCCGTTCGAAGGGTTTTCGCCAAACGGATCGCGCCTTCAATGTTTAACTGGCCCGCACCTTGCTCAAACATATCAGCACCAGCGATAGGCTGGGCCGAATATTGAAGGATCGCGCGGATCATCGTTGGCGTAAGTTTAGGGTTTAGCTGAAGCAACAATGCCGCGCCTCCAGAGACGATCGGGGCCGACATCGACGTTCCGCTCTGGTACATCATTCGGTGAGCATCCGATTCGAGCAGGCCGATTGGTAATACGAGTGCTGGAAACCGAGCTGCAAGCGAGGTCGTGTTCGATCCGTAAGAAATGATCTCGTTACCCGGAGCGACAAGATCCGGTTTGATCAGGTTGTCGTAAACTCTAAAGCCTTCCGAATCCGTGTAATAGCTTCGCGTTGGTCCGCGCGAGGTGTACGAGGTGATGCGGTCATCGGACCGATTTGTCGTTCCGTAACTATTGCTCGCACCAACTGTGATCGCGTATGGGCTGTTGCCAGGCGAATGGATCATGCCGTAGTACTTGCCGCCGTCAGAGCCGCGTCCAAGATTACCGGCGGCAGCGACGACAACGATGCCGGCTTCTGCAAGTTCTTTTACCTTTCGGCAAAGCGGATCGTTCGTGTACGTGTCGCGTGCGAGAGTACCGAGGCTTAAATTAACTACACGTATATTGTGCAACGCACGGTTCTGGAGGACCCAGTTCATCCCGTTCAGCAGCCATGATGTCTGGCCCGTTCCATCGTTGTTCAACACCTTGACGCTGATAATGTTCGCACCCGGAGCGACGCCGCGATATGCACCGTTATTCTTGTTCGAACTACCTGCGAGCAATCCGGCTACGTGCGTGCCGTGACCGTAAACATCGTTGAGCTCCGAATCTGTAAAATTGACGTTAGCCGTAACGCGAGTAAGACCGAGGCTGTTGCGAAGACCGGTGTGGCCCGTGTAAACGCCGGAATCCATAACCGCAACACCAACACCAGATCCATCAAGCGTGTATCCGCCAAGCCCGAGAAGGCCCGTGCCCGGCTGATTGCGGACTGCGGCTGCGCCAGACGTATCTTCAACGTGGCCGCTGCCCTGCATCGCCCGGTCCGGCGAAACGTAATTGATCAATCCGCTCGTCGAAAGCGTTTGAACTACCGCAAGCGGAAGGTTCACGACCAGCGTATCGCTTTGGCCGATGCGGTCGGCGATGCGTGCCGTACCGTTATTTAGCAATGCACGAAGCGATGCGTTGTCCGCGTCTTTTGCCTGTAAGATCACATCGATGCGTGATGAACCTGCCGGATCCCGGACGAGCAGTTCACGAAGATCGGGGGAAACGTTGTCGCCTCGATATCCTTCCGATTCGTTGTTCTGCTCAAGCCCGGAACCCGAAATTGCGGCCGTTCCGCCACCAATACTGATGGCTTCGAACATTGCCGCGTAAGTTTGTGACGCTTCGATCTTTTCCTTATAGCTCGAAACGGTACTGCCGCCGACGACAACATTCTTGTCGCTGCGGTGCTCGATGATGGCCGCGGCGATCGCCGACGAGCACATCAAATTTGCAATGTCGTCAATAAAAACTATCGATCTCGCATGCTTCGAACGAATGCTTGCCAGTTCGCGAGCGAACGCGGCGACCGCACCGTTTTCGGAACGTGCCTGGCCGAACATATCATTCGCTTCGATCTTGAATATCGAAACGTCGGATAATCCAGCCGCCCCATTTCCATTAGAAAGCCGCAACGCAAGCTGCTCAAC
>JBGTKQ010000155.1:0-6040 GCA_041744555.1 Pyrinomonadaceae bacterium | reverse complement strand
GAGCTTGAAGCCCCGGTTGATTCGCCACAGTTTGAGCAACCAGAACCGGAATACAATCCTTTTGAGCACTCGGCCCCGAAAGCCGCAGAACCGCTTGCCCAGGCAGACTGGACGCCGCCGGCAGCCATCGAATCAAATATGGAAAATCCACAGAATTTTGGACAGAATTCTTCGGCCGCACCTGCGGGACAGAACAAAACGCTTCCGATCATTTCGTTGGTCGCAGGTATTATTTCGCTTTGTTGTTGGATCGGGCCTTTGACCGGCCTCGTGGCACTAGTTCTCGGTTTTATGGGAATGAAGAATGCAAATAACGATCCCGCGAACTATGGCGGTAAAACGCTTGCGATCGTCGGCATGATCCTCGGCGGATTGTTCTTCGTTACAGGCGTCGCTTATTGGATATTCCTCATTTTCTTCAACGGGCTGGCGATGCTGATGCAAGCAGCACAGTAGTTAATGACGAGGCACGAATTGGATCCGAATTACATAAAGCCTTCAGCTCCAGCGAGTCCGGTTCTTGGAATCGTTGCGTTGGCGTTGGCAGTCACCGGGCTATGTTTGATGGTGCCTGCGATAATTATCTGGTTCTGCTCGATCTTTCCTTTCATCTTAGGCGTTGCCGCGATCATCGTAGGTTTTTTGGGCATTAGCCGCATCAAGAAGGATCCTTCGAAATACAGCGGAAGAGGTCTCGCCATCGCGGGTATCTTGGTCGGGGCCGTGGCGGTTATTTTGCCGACACTGTATGCGATACTCAATCTCGGGTATCTCGTATATGTTTTCTCGAAGTAGTTGGATTTTAGTAATTTTAGCCGATGTCATTAATTTCAGACGTACTTAAGTCCTCTACCGCGATTCTTAAAGGAATGAAGCGGACGCTTTCCGAGATTCCTCGCAAGAAGTGGACGGTGCATTATCCGGAACAACCGGTGACCGTTCAACCACGTTACCGCGGCCAGCATTTACTTCACGTTGACGAAGCCGGGAAAGAGAAATGCGTCGCATGCTATCTATGTGCTGCGGCCTGTCCGTCCGATTGCATTTACATTGAGGCAGAAACAGACCCGCGTCCGTACGCCGACCGCATTGGGCGTGATGAGCGATACGCAAAGGTTTACAATATCGATTACGGTCGATGTATCTTTTGCGGGTTCTGTGTAGAAGCCTGTCCAAAAGATGCGATCACTCATGGCTATAATTTCGAGATCTCGGTTTACAATCGGGCTGACCTCTTAAAGACCAAGGACGACCTTTTGATCACGAAACAGGTTCAGTCGAAAAATTACCGCGTCGCTCTTTCCGACGAAGACGTCGATTCAGAATTCAAGGTTTTTTAGCCGAGCGGTAATTAAGGCTCGATGAATCTCTGTATTGCCCGTGGCCGTCACGGGCTTCACTATTTCGATGGACACTGACGAACTCCCGCCAACGCAGAAGGGCCGCCAGTTCGAATTGAGTGCCCGCGGACTCCGGGCATTCGCCGGATTGCGGAACGACGAAGCACCACTCAATCCGTTCGAACTTGCTCACTATGCCAAACTTCTCGTCGTGCCGTTCTCGGCGATCGATCAGCTTTCCGATGAAACGCGGGGACAACTCATTGGTCAAGGGAAGAATGATTGGTCGGGCGGTGCCTCGTCGATAAAACTTCCAGATGGGCGAAAGCTAATAATCTTGAATCCAACACACGGCAAAAATCGCCATAATGCTACACTAATGGAAGAAGTTAGCCACGTATTTCTTGGCCACAAGCCAAGCAGGCTGGCGATCGAACGCAAAGATAGATCGGGTAGAACGATCGCCCGCGATTACAACAAAGACATCGAAGAAGAAGCTTATGGAACAGGGGCAGCAGCGTTGGTTCCGTATACTTCCTTAAAGCGATACATTCGAGAAGGAAAAACCATCGCACAGATCGCACGGCATTTTAACGTCAGCCGAGCATTGGTCGAATATCGCATTAAGGTCTCGAAGCTTTGGGAACTCTACCAAGCATCGATCTTCACCGGCAGCAAATGAACGACATAGTCCAACCAAACACTTCAGTACACAGGCCCGAGCTTTCGACCGTCGATAAGCTGCGAATGTTGCTAGATATCACGAAAAAGATCAGCCGTTCGTTGAATTTGGACGAAGTTTTGAATCTTGTAATGGACACGCTCGGAACGCTTTTGCCCTATGACGCGGCGGGGATCTATTTGATCGAAACCAATGAAGGAGACGGTGATCAATATATTTTCAAGTCGCGAGTAATTCGTGGTTACGACATCAGTTTCGAGCTGATCGAACCGCGTTTGCGATTAGGCGAGGGATTCCTCGGCCGCGTTGCTCAAACTGGTCAGGCGATCATTTCGCCGGATGTTAGCCAGGACGAAAGATATTTCAAGGCTCGAGCCCGGACAATGTCTGAAATGGTCGCGCCGATCATTTCGAACGATAAGGTCATCGGTGCATTCGATCTTGAGAGTGATGAATTCAATGCATATTCCGAGGACGATCTGTCAGTATTGCAGCTTTTAACATCGCAGGTTGCGATCATAATCGAAAAAGTTGACCTTCACGAACAGGCCGTCGAGAAAAAGCGGATCGAAGCTCAACTAGATATTGCGCGGCAGGTCCAACTCGAGCTGCTTCCGGACGAAGACCCGGTCGTCGATAATTTCGATATCAGCGCTTATATCTTCCCAACTGAAGAGGTTTCGGGTGATTATTACGACTGGGTAAAGATCTTTGATGATCAGCTTGGTATCGTTGTCGCCGATGCGGTTGGGAAGGGAATTCCGGCGGCCTTGCTAATGTCGTTTCTCAGGGCATCGCTTCGTGCCGGCGTTCAGGAAGGTTATGCGCCGCACATCGCGATGTCAAAGGTCAACAACCTGCTTTGGGATTCAGTTGAAGACCACCAATTTATAACCGCAGTTTACGGAATTTTGGATTGCACCAACCGAACTTTTGTTTTTTCGAACGCCGGACATAATCCGCTGATGATAATTCGGGCTGACGACAGCGTTGAGTTCGTCGAATTCGGCGATCTCCCGCTCGGAATGTTTCGCGATGCACGGTACCACCAGCATTTTGCCCGATTTCGAAAGCCGGGCGAGATACTTGTTATATATACAGACGGCATCACCGAAGCGACAAACGAATCGGGTGAAGAATATGGCAAAGAAAGATTTGCTGCGTGTATTCTTGAATGTAAACATCTCATGGCAAAAGAGATGATCGATTACGTAAGAAAAGACGTTTCCGAGTTTACGCAAAGTAAATATTTAGATGACGACGGAACGATATTCATCGTTAAGGCAAAATAAAAGAAGAAAAGCGGAAAGCCACCGATCGCTCGATCACCTTCCGCGTTCCTTCAGTTGATTGTGAACTTAAGCTTTATTTGAAAATGTTAGTGAGCGACTTCAGATAAGTGATGCACATCGCCACCCGGTACTACAGGGGTCCGATAATCGCCGTAATTCAGCTTTTCATTTCTGGTCGAAAACGCATAGATATCAAAGCCGTACGAATCAAGAAAATCCGTTAACTGGTCAACTCGGTCGAGATACAAAGTTTTCGAAAACCCCAATTCCTCGCGAATTTCGAGAAGCCGCTCAATAACTTCAAGCGGTGCGAAACATTGTGCTGGATCTTTTAAGGTTGCCATCTTGTTGTTAGAAGTTGTTAAAGCCGAAACGTTTTCGACCGCCTATTTCGTTAAGTAAGATTACGATCGCTGCCAAATGGTTGTTCAGAATTTTCCGGCAACGCTAAGAAACGTTCCGGACATCTCAAAGACCGAAATTCCTTGTTATTTTTGCTGAAAGCGGTTACGATTAGGGAAATACTCTTCCCAAGGAGCCTTAACCAATGCGGAAAAATAGTTACAGATTTGCCTTAGTCGGCCTACTCACTGCTCTTTTCTCGGTCGCTGGCTTAGCCCAAGTTCGATCATCAAACGTTCAGAGCAAATACGTGATCTCGGCCAAAGCGGGCGGAGTAAATCAGATCGTCGGTGATGTAAGCATCCGATTGGCAAGCGGACAAACCCGGTTACTTCTAAGAAATGACAATATTGCAGTTGGCGATCGTGTTGCGACAGGCGCAACAGGAAAGGTTGAGATTCTGTTAAACCCTGGTTCGTACGTACGTGTTGGCGGAAACAGTGAATTTGAATTCGTTTCCACGGATCTTGAGAGTATGAGCCTAAAACTCAACAAAGGTGCGGCAATTTTCGAGCTATTTGCAAGCGATGATTTTTTGGTAACGGTTGCTGGTCCTGATTCAAAGTTTTTAGTTGTCGATTCAGGTGTGTTCCGCCTTGACGTGTCTGAATCGGAAAGCACATTTTCCGTGCGAAAAGGTCGTGCCCGTGTTGGTAACATTAACGGTGAATTGCTTAAAGGCGGTCGCGAATCGTTCGGTGCCGATGGCCAGTTTACGGTAGCTAAGTTCGATCGAGGTGAAACAGATTCTTTGGATGATTGGAGTAAAGCACGTTCCAAAGAACTTGCTAGGATGTTAGCTTCGCTCGATAACCGCTCGATGCGTTCATCGTTGATGAATTCGTACCTTGGTGGTCGTTGGGATATGTATAACTCTTTTGGTGTTTGGGTTTATAATCCGTTCCAGGGTGGTTATTGTTTCCTTCCATTCGGATATGGTTGGTCGTCGCCTTACGGATATGGATACGGTCGATATATCGGTTGGTATGGCTTGCCGCCGGTAGTTTACTATCCGCCTTCAGGTGGCGGTGTAACGCCGACAACACAGCCGCCGGCACAGACGACGAACGAGGCGCGTTCTCGCGGACATAGAGTCGGCGGAGCACAGCCGTCGCAGCCGCCGTTTTCACAGATGCAGCGGCAGGAAGGAAAGACGGTTTTCCAAGAGGATCGCGGTCCTCTTGATTTCCCTCGCGGCCGTCAGGTTGATTCGGGGCCGATCTTTGCACCTTCCGCACCGCCAGCGTCATCCGGTGGAGGAAAGCAGTCTACAGGCGGAACTCTAGTACGTAAGCCATAGGAAAATTCAGAAAGAATTTGATGGGACAGGGAGGAAAATCCCTGTCCTTTTTATTTTGCGATCAAGCCGACCGTCTGTTCGGCATTTTCAATATAAGGCCTGAGGAATGGTTCAGCAATCAACAGCACCGACTGGATCGAATTGAAAACGACATGCAATACGATACAGGGAAGCAGATTTCCGCTTTTGGCCCGGATCACCGTCAACGTCAGGCTGAGAAGAAGCAAAACAGACATCACGGCATAATCCGGCCGTCCCCCGACGCTATATTGAGCTCCGTGGACTAACGCAAAAAGCAGCGTGACCAGCAAAACGGCTGCGACCTTGCCGAGCGTTCGTTGAAATGCCGAATACATTAAACCGCGATAAACCACCTCCTCAACTATCGGCGCAGTAACGATTGCAAAGAATGCGACCACGTATACGATGTATCGAGACGACTTAAGCATGATGTCGAACTCGTTTTCGACGTCACCAAATATCAATACCGCAACTATCGCCAGCCCGTAAAAACCGATCGAGATAAGAACCGCGTGATAGACGCGAAAGCCGTTCCAGTCCCAGCCAAGCATTTCTTTGAACGAAAATTTACGGCCGCGGGTCACGACAAACCATGCAAGAGCAAGAGTCAGCAAATGGGCAGGAATAATGCCGATTATCTGAAGCAATACCGCTATTGGGTCCGTTTTCACGGCTGCTTCGAATTGTTCGCGTTGGCTTAGAATGCCGGTCGCAGCAAGATATGGAATGACGAAGATCAATGGGCAAATTATGACCAACGCGATGCTCGCGACCCAAACGCCGAACGCCGCCCAACTTCCCCACGGCGGGTTGTCAGGCGACGGACCTATTA
Source organism: Pyrinomonadaceae bacterium (assembly GCA_041744555.1). Lineage (GTDB taxonomy): Bacteria > Acidobacteriota > Blastocatellia > Pyrinomonadales > Pyrinomonadaceae > OLB17. The sequence continues at coordinate 171 of JBGTKQ010000155.1, read as the reverse complement.
GATCGTTGGCCAGTGGGGTTAACGGCTGATGAGTTTCTATTGCTTCGATATTTTCCACACTTTTAGTGTAATGAAACCGCTCTCGTCCGCCAAGTTTCGGCGTTTGCCTCTTGTGTTAATAACAAAATGGAGATAGCCTAGAATCCCGTGGAGCCTAACGGGAAAAACACC
>JBGTKQ010000154.1:0-4682 GCA_041744555.1 Pyrinomonadaceae bacterium | reverse complement strand
CATCCCGAATCCGCTCCCGGCCCGCACGATTCGGAATATCTTTTTGAACGGTTTATAGAACTAATGGCCGCCAAAAACTGAACTCGAATATTATTTCCGACCAATGCTCGCATCATGGTATATTCTTGGGCTATGAGACATCTATTGAAACTCGTTTTTCTCGCGTTCTGTGTGTGCACCACTCAAATCCTTTCGCAGACTTCGGTGGCCGGTGTCACGCTGGATAATCAGATACAGGTCGGCGGCGAGACGTTAACGCTCAACGGAGCGGGAGCCCGAACCAAAAGCTTATTTAAGGTTTATGTTGTGGCCTTGTATCTGACTGAAGGGAAGACGACGACCGCGGATGTGCTGCAACTTGCCCGTTCAAAGCGACTTAAGATCGTTATGCTTCGCGAGATGAGCACCGAGGATCTGGGTTCAAGTTTTATGACCGCGTTTAGCCTTAACGCAACTCAGGAAGAACGGACGCGGACGATTACGGCGTACAATCAAATTCTCGCGTTGGCTGAGACAGCTCCGACGTTGAAGAAAGGTGACGTTATCACCGTAGATCTGGTGCACGGCAGCGGAGTTCGAACGGCCTTAAACGATGATTTTGTCGGCAATACGATCGCCGACGCTTCACTATATTCGCTTGTCCTCAAAGTCTGGCTTGGAAACAAACCGGTCGAAGCAGCCTTGAAAACGGAATTGCTACGCGGACCGGTCGCGGTTCCGACCGACCCTGAAGAGATCCGCCGGAGCGGCCGGAAGGTAACCGATCAATAGTCTCATGCTTGGCACCGAAAGAGCTCCACAACATGGCGTTAACGGCTAGATAGCAACTTTCGCTTTCCTTATGGTTTCGTCGAAGTGTTTTTCGAGCGGTTCGTTAACGCCGCGAAGTCCCGCAACTACGTTTTCGGCCCAAACGATATATTCGAGCCTCCTCTGCGTATCCCAATCCGACGGCGGCGAATTCGTAATGTCGGTGATATTGCTGATCTTGTCGGCCAACTTGATGTGCTTGGCTTCGTGTGAAAGATGCGGGGAATGTTCGATCTGGAGCCGCTTTCGCTCGGCCTTCGGAAGGCTTTTGTCATCCGTAACCTCGAGCACAAATCCCGTCACTCGTTCACCGAACATCCTCGTAATATCTTCCGGGGTCGTTGCGGTATCTTCAATTGTGTCGTGGAGGATCGCCGCGATCAAAATGTCGATGTCTTCAACTCGGCCGATGTCGGCGATAAGATTTGCAACTTGTAGCGGATGATTAATGTAAGGTTCGGACCGTTCGCCTTTTCGGGTTTGTCCTGTGTGTTGACGAGCCGCATAGCTCGCCGCTTCTATTAGTTTTCTTAGGTTATTCACATTCCAGTTTGCCGAAACAAATAGAAAAGGTCAACGCCTTTTCTGCGGTGACCTGATCGATGAAAGTGATGTTCCAACTATTTTATGACGACAATGTCCAGCTTTTGTTCACCCACAATAATGAAGTCAGCCGGAGCAACCGCCGTCTCAGTTATCACGGTCGTAACTGAAGGTTTGACGCCGCCGGTCGCCCGATCATTGTTTAGCGTGGCCAGAACTGAAGGCGGCAATCCGGGCATTTCGCTTGCTCCGACGATCGCTCCGTTGCTCTTGCGAACAAGTTGGGAATATAACTGGTCGGCAATCTTTATTCGATTGATCGTTTGAACAAGTTCGGCAAGCGTTCGTGGAACGAACTGTTGGATCGAGGATGCTTTTTGGATAACGGCTCCGTCGCCGATCACGATCGAAAATGTTCCGGCCGGTGTGTCTAAGGGAATCTCGACGGGAATCTGCTGCGAGACCAATTTGCCGGTATTCGTCATTGCGGTCGCCTGGACGAAAACGGTTTCGCCGGCTCGGGCCGTGTTTCGATCGACCGAGATCCGTTCCAGCACGGCCGTTCGGCTGCCATCAGACGAGCGAAGCGTGATGTCGATCGATTTCAGTTCTAATCCGTTGAAACCACTTCGAAAAAGTGTCGCGATCGGGGCCGCAATTGACCCCGCTGCCATCGCATTTGCTTGTGAACCGGCAAAGCGGCGATCGATATTTATCGAACCAGCACCTCCCGTCATGATCTGGCCTGAAACTGCAACCATAGAATCGCCAAGTCCGCGTTCCTGGGCGAGTAGAGAATTGATGATGCCAATATTCAACAGAAGGGGTGTTAAAAACGAGTCCTTTACGACCTCAAACGAAAGCGTCTCTTTCTGCCCGCGGCTAGTTTCCAAAGTGATATTCACAGGAATTAGGCTCGGTGCCTGTCCAAGCTTTCCGTAAACACCTGTCGCCCGATCCTGCGTCATTGTACCGACCATCGCATGCGGAACCGCTAGTTTGAAAGAGTTATTCACGTTTGGGATGACCGTAACAACGCTCGACTCGGACATCGGTAGTTCCGAACTGCCAAGATTGAGAAACGGGTGACCAAATGCATAGATCTTTTCGCCGTCGCGATATGTCACCGTTCCCGCCGCGGCCATGGTCATATCGCCTCGTGTAAGCTGCATCGAAACGGAGGCGCCGCCAATCAAGGTGTTCGCATCCGCTACTTTCATCGGTCCCATCGGTGCAGAACCGCCAGCTGCGGCGACCGGAACAAGCCCTGCTTGGATCAACTGGGGTGCGAAAAGATCGAGTGTTCGCTGCGAAATTCCATTGAACGTTAATGGAGTTCCGATCGGCCTAAACGCTTGTCCCGAAACCGCGGAAAGCATCGACCCGCTCAAACTTGCAGCGAGGATCGGATCCGCGGAGGCGGTATAACGCTCGGATCGAGGCATCCATTCTGTCGAAGCGATCTCGCTAAACGAGAACGAGCGTGGCTCGCTCGAGGAGCGTGCGATCGGCCGTTGCTCAAAGATCGAGATCATCTGCTCGATCGGCGTGATCCCGCAGATCGGCTCCTTCGAAAAAGGGAAACTATAGGAAATAGCACCGATGAGTTTTCCATCGATATAAACCGGTGAACCCGACATTCCGGCGAAGACTCCCGTTCGGTCGGCTTTTCCGCCGCTGATCCGTCCGACGATCATGTCTTGCTTTGGACCGATCGCACCGGGCACAATTCCTATGATCTCGACGCTGAATTCCTCCGGTTCGGTTCCGTTAAAAACCGTCCGCGCGGTTCCTCTCATACCTTCTTTGATCGCAGACACAGGCATGAATTGTTTCGAAGCTCCGCTCGAACCGGCGGATGCCGCAACCTGACCGAAAACCGGCGAAAGGCCGCCTGAAATTGCGGCAAAGACGACGAAAATGAAAAGTTTGTTGAATAAAAACATATTCCCCTTTAGAGCGATTTATGGTAGCATTTTAGGTGACATATCCGAAGCTATTTCTTTGGCTTCCTTTTAAGACACCTTTAATTCTTCCTCGGTTGCACATTAAGCATTAACGAAACCTACCATGGCAAAAACCACGCGCTTGATCAAGAGCTTTTATAAGCTGCTTCTACCCATTATTTTATTGGCAATTGGAACGACCATCGGCATTTCGATCTGGCTTGTTCACACACTTGCGGAACCGATCGCGGAAGTGTATCTGGTAACTCCCGAGAAGTATGGGCAATTGAGTTCACGAGGCGCTCAGGTGACGGAAGAAACATGGCAGAATTCTGACGGTTCACAGTCACGCGGCTGGCTTCTTCGTGGAATTCCCAATGCTCCGGCTGTAATTCTTCTGCATCGGTATGGAACCGATCGTTCGCACGTTCTGAACCTTGGTGTAAAAATGAATGAGGCGACGAACTTCACCGTTCTGATGCCGGATCAACGCGGCCATGGCCCACAACCGGGCATTAGAAAGACCACATTTGGCGGCTGTGAAGGCTCAGACACGACGGCCGCAATTGCATACTTAAGAACTTTGAAATCTCCCGAAGATCTGACGTTGGTCGGTAAAGATATTGGAATGTACGGTTTAGAACTTGGTTCTCTTTCGGCAATTTCCGCAGCAGCAGCCGATCCAAGCGTGAAAGCCCTTGTTCTAGATTCAGTTCCCCAATCATCAGACCACTTGATCGAAAACACGCTAGGGGCCCGATATCCATTCGCGAGTTCTATCGCGGCAAAATTCGCACAACTTGGAACCTACCCTTACTTTTATCAGGAAGGCTGCTACAAGCGTGAATCCACGTGTGAAGTTGCGAAAACACTTGCTGGTAGGCGTGTAATGGTTCTTGCGGGCGTTGATGCGGATTACTACCAGGATTCAAGTGCGAAGTTCTCAAAATGCTTTCCGTCTTCTTCAACGATCGATGCGAAGACCGATATGAGCCCATCCGGATTCAGCGTATTCAGCGTTTCGATCGATGTTTCATCTGCATACGATCAACGCGTTATCGACTTCATGAAGCAGGCATTAACTTTGCCTTAAAGGTCGATCTTCTTTTTACTGTGCCCGTTCGTTTGGGCAGCGCGTAAGACATCGGAACTATCTTCGATCTGGCCGACGGCCTGCTCGAGAATTCCTTTTAGCCGTTCAAGCCTATCTTTTGTCGAAGTCATTGAGAGAAGCGAATATTTGAGTTCGTTGTCGAGATTAAACGCGGCGGCCACGAGAAATGAAAGAGCTTCGGGTTCAGACTTTGGAATTTCCGGAAAAGGGCCGCGACTTCCGGACATCTTGAAGGCGGCCTTAGCGATCCGATCAAACAATCCATAGAC
>JBGTKQ010000153.1:0-18833 GCA_041744555.1 Pyrinomonadaceae bacterium | reverse complement strand
GCGTTGATGATCTTTCGCTCGACGGTGATCTTACCGACGTCGTGCAAATATCCCGCGACGGCTGCACCTTCGATCTCGTGCTCGTTCCATCCGAGCTCTTCGGCGATCATTTCCGTGTATTTACCAACACGAACCGAATGGCCTTCGGTGTATTTATCCTTTCGATCGATCGCCGCCGCAAAGGCTTTCACCGTGTCGCGATAGGTCATTCGAAGTTCTTCGTAAAGCCACCGGTTCTCATCGGCTTGCCGTTCGAGCTCGACCATCATTCCGCGGTGAGCGATCGCAACGCCAATGTGCCGAGCCATCGCGCAGATGATCTCTTTGTCGTAACTCGTGAATGCTTCGCCAGTCGCTTTCCTGCCCAGAAACACCGCGCCGACAGTTTCGTTTCTGATCACAAGCGGAACGAAAAGCTCGAGCCCACCGCGTTCAAAGCTATGATCGTAAACCTGAAAGAACGGAAGAGCCTTTGCTTGCGAGATCTCGATCGGGTAAAGGCCGCTTGCTAGAAATTGCCGCTCGTCTTCATGACAAAGCGATAGGGCTCGTGGAAAATCTTCACCAAGCCCACGGCCAGCGAGCATCGCCATTTCGTGCTCGAATTTGGCAAATCTTGCGACCCCGCCGCGCATTATCGCCATCGAACCAAGCATCAAATGCAGCGATGTCCGAATTGTTTCGTGGAAATTCTGGCTGCCCGATACCTCTTGCCCCAATTCCGCAAGCGCGCCAAACGTATGTATCAGCCGGTGACGTTCCTCGGCAATCTGCTTCACATTTGCGGTTTTAAACTCTTGTATCTTCACTGGAGATCGTTCAACCTATCACGTTCGAAGTTCCACGACCGTCTCCGAATGGTCTTTTCCTGCATTGTCAATTCTTAATTATCCGTTATCCATTACGTCCACGTGTTTCGTAACACCGAGCATATCGAAAAGTTCTATCGTATGTTGGTTTAGGTCTGAGAACACCACCCGTGCCCCCGAAGCCTTGGCCGAATCGATAACGCCTAGCAAGATCGAAACCCCGATCGAATTAACGATCTCGGTTCGCGAAAAATTTACGATGATCTCGGTGCAGCCGACCGCGAGGCGTTGCTTGCATTCGCGTTCGATCATTTCGCCGGTCAGCTTGTTTAGATAATCGCCCGCGTAAACGGTCGCGATTCCGCCTTCAGCACGGACAAAGCTTTCCGTTTCGGTTTCTGTCACGTGTTTAACCTCTTTACCTAGTTTAACTTGCAATGCTCGGGGTGAACGATAACTTTAGAAATGTTGTAACACAAGCGAAACGATAAAACAACAGTATGCTCAATTTTCGGCCAGAATCATTTTACGTATTTCCCTTGTACTCATCCGCAAAGAGTATATAAATGCTAAAAAGCCGAACACCCGCTTGCGTGATCGGCTCTTCGTGTTTAATTAGTAAGTGCTAGGGTTTGCCCTTACCTTTTCCCTGACCTTTGTCACCGCCCTTGTCGGAACCCTTGTCGGAACCCTTGCCTTGTCCGGGACCCTTTGATTTCTCCGGTTTTCCAGCGTTTGGGTTACCGCCTTTGTTTTCGCCGCGGTCGTCAGATTTGCCCGGTTTTCCTGACTCGTCAGATCGGCCCGGATTTACTGCCTTTGCGATCTTTTCCGGTTTTCCGTTTGGACCCATTTTCGCGTAGTTTGGACGTCCTTTGTTGCCTTTCCAGAAATCTTCCTGGACCTTCGTCGGCTTTACAAGCCGTGCTTTGATCTGGCCAAGATGCAAACCGTTGTTCGGCGATTTAATCTTGATCTTGCTCAAATAGCCCGGTGCCGGAGCGTAAACAAATACCGGTTGCGGATAATATTGCTCGATCCTAGTGCGGTAATATCGCGGCTCAACAACTTCGTAAACCTCATAGCCTGCCGGATAATTATTGTAATAATACGGCGAACGGTAATAGTTATCACGCTGTCCGAAAAGCGTCGAAACGATTCCGACTGTTCGATCGACCCAGTTCGTCTCATAGTGATAATTATCGCCGTAGATCTGATCGTTACCGGTCATCAAAACCCGTGCGCCGGGCGAATTATAGTCGTCGCGGTAAAAGACAATCGTTGCGATCTCTTGTATAAGGTCAGGACCGAAACGGCTGAACAGCGAGAGTCCGCGTTCGCCATCGCCGCGATCGTCGTATTCGGATACGCTTATGTAATCAACGTAACCATCGCCGTTCAGGTCAAGGTTGTTAATGCCTTCGTCGTCGTTCAAATATGTTTCGAATTCCTGTGGGCTTTTCGAACGCTCAAGAATGTTCCCAACGCGCTCAAGGTCAAAATTGTCTTTCGCCCAATATTCGTTCTCATCGTACGGTGCGGTTTCGGCGACCGGTCCGGCGGCCGGATACGGTTGCGTCGGCGATTGCTCGACCGCAGAATTACATCCCATCATAAAAAGACTGATGGCAAAGGTGGTTACCGATAATTTAATAGTATTCATACATGCCCTCCATAGGCCAGACTTCAGACGCCCATACGGAACGCCTGATTATCTCACGATTAACGACCTTGTGTTGCTTTGACGCCTTAATGGGTTGTTCTCAATCTTTGGTTTGGAGAATCGCTCACCTTTAACAAAAAAGACCTCGGCGAACCGAAGTCTTTTGAATTTCCTTGAAACCCGATGTTAATCGACGAACTCAATATCAACTTCATGCGGGATAATTCCGGCATCGACACCTTCGCGGAGGAGTCTTCGGACGCCTTCGCGGCCTCGTTCGCCGTAATCCAGCGTCAGATCGTTGACCCACATTGCAACGAAGCGGTCGGCAAGCTCGGGTGCCATATCGCGGGCAAACTGCATTGCATACGAAAGAGCATCTTCACGGTTTTCCATCGAAAACATAATGCTCTGGTGAAGATGCTTAGAAACTCGCTTCATCAGCTCGGGGCCAAGGTCACGGCGAATAACGTTTCCGCCCATAGGAAGCGGCAACCCGGTCTTTTCAAACCACCATTCACCAAGATCGAGCACCTTATCGAGTCCCATTTGCTTATAGAAAAGCTGGCCTTCGTGGATCAGCAATCCGGCATCGACATCTCCGCGTTGGACCGAATCAATGATCTTGTCAAACGGGACGATCGTGTATTCGAAATCCGGGTTATACAGACGCAAGGCAAGGAACGCACTCGTTAGTTCACCCGGAATGGCGATCTTCATCTTGCCGATGTCTGCGGGGTCACGCGGTTCTTTGGAAACTAAGATCGGGCCGTATTTGTCGCCGATGCTTGCTCCATGCGGAAGCAAAGCGTACTTGTCCGAAACGTACGCGTACGCATGAAACGAGATAGCGGTAACGTCAAAAACGCCGTTCTTTGCGTTTTCATTGAGCGTCTGGATATCTTTAAGCGTGTGCTCGAATTTCAGGCCTTCGGTCTCTAGTTTATTGGTCGCCAAACCGTAGAACATAAATGCATCGTCCGAATCCGGCGAATGGGCAACGGTGATCGTTCTGATCTCAGGCGATTTCTCTGGGGTGGAACTCATATGTTAAAGCGCACAGTAAAAAATATTGGTGTCGTACAAAACTTTTATTCTATCGCGTTCGGCGAATTTGGCAAAAAGCGACTCAAGCTCTTTTACGAGCGGCCCAAACGCCTCATCTGTCTCGGACGGCATATACGAAGACGAAAGCATCCGCCCTTGAAGTCCGTTGAAATCAAATTCCTGTTCGTTCGGAAACGACGCTTTATCGAAATCCGCCTGAAAGAATGCGGAAAGTACCTGTTTATTTATCTGTTCGTGGCGAACCTCTGCATAATCACGTCCATACTCGAGCAGTAAATGCTCGTATTCGCGAAGGAAAGGTGTCGAATCGGTCTGCCGCTCGTTCCAGACCAATGCGACATGACCGCCCGGTTTTAGAATTCGTTTGAACTCGCGTCGCGTCGTTTCGGGCTCGAACCAATGAAATGCCTGGGCCGCGACGATCAGATCGACAGAATCTTCTAGTAGCGCGCTTTCAGTTGATGTTCCGTCAATGCTTCTGAACTTCGGAAAGTCTTTCAAGAAATCTTCCGCTGCTCCGCGCATTGCTGGATTTGGTTCGACGCCGAAAACTGTATTGCCATTCTCAAGAAACGGTTGGGCTGAAAGCCCCGTACCCGAACCGATGTCGGCTACGATCGAAGTCTCGGTCAAATCAAGTCGTTCACGGAAAAAATGCATCATCGCAGATGGATATCCCGGGCGATATTTAACATAATTGGCGACACGGTTTGAGAACCGCTCAACGGTGTTCATTGTAATATCTATGGGGATGCCGCAGCCCCGATCGGAATGTCGCCCGCCAAACCGAACGGAACTTCGAAATAGCTCGTAAATCCGTCGCTACTTCGCAGAACGGTCCACGTTCCCGTGGCGGGTCGCCAATATGCAATGTCAGTGCGGCCATCCTTGTCATAATCTCCGACCGCCGGTTTATCTGTGCTCTGGCCGAATTGAATAGCCGACGAAGTTCCGTCCGTACTTAGACTCACCCACCATTGCCCAACGGACGGACGAAATATCGCAAGATCGGTGCGTCCGTCACCATCAAAATCACCGTCGAGGGGTACATCTCCGTTCGTACCGAATTGCGAAACCTCCACACCATTGTCAGAACTTCGGAGCACATACCACGATCCCGTCGAAGGACGAAAGACCGCATAATCAGGCAGACCGTCGCCGTCAAAATCCGACGAAGCCGTTGGCGTTGACTTAAGATTATATCTTGCTGCTTTTAGAATGCCGGAGCCGTTCGTGTCGTCACCGACAACAAGCAATGTGTCACCGATCATTACTGACGCACCGACCTGGTCGTTGCCCGAAATATTATTTTTCGCGATGCCGTTGTGTGCGAACGTATTGTCGAAGCTGCCATTAGACTCTAAACGCGCGACGACGAAATCATGGGATTCTGATTCGCCGGCGAATCCACCTGCAAGGATCTTTCCGTCGGACTGGATGGAAAGCGTCGTAAAGTAATCAGCCCCGTCGGGATTCGAATTTACGACTTTGAAACCGTTGTTTCCAAAAGTATTGTCAGTGCCGCCAAGTGTGTTTAACCTAATCACCACTGAACTGTATTGCGGCGGATCGTCTGCTGGCGAGGCCGTCCCAGCCAATACCAGTTTGCCATCCGGCTGAACCGCCACGTCATAACATTGCGTGTAATAGCCCGGATTGGCGACAAAAAATCCGGCAGCTCCAAAACCTGGATCTACCGAACCGTTTGGGTTAAATCGAGCAACGGAACAGCGCCCCGAACCGCCTGCCGCAATTATCTTTCCATCAGGTAAAATAAGTAAGGCACGAACTTCATCGACAAACCCGATACTATTTGTTCTAACAATACCGACGGTTCCGAACGACGAATCTAGCGAACCGTCCAGGTTAACGCGAACGAGAAGAAAATCCGGTTGAACTCGTCCGCCAGCAATTACTTTTCCGTCCGGCTCGATCACGATCGACGTAAAGCCGTCGCCAACCATTCCCGGAAAGGCGTTCAAGATAAATTTACCGTCGCCGTCATAGGTCGTATCCAGATTCCCATTCGGCAAATATCGAGCGATCGACGCGTCGCCAAATCCGGTCGTACTACTGATACTACGTCCAACAACGACGATCTTACCGTCAGATTGGATCGCGACGCCAAAGGCATCATCATACGATCCGCCGAAATCGGTAAATACGATCCCGCCTGTACCAAAGGTCGGGTCGTAATCGCCATTCGAATTAACGCGAATTACGATAAAATCCCGCGTTGGCCCATTCTGCCAAAATCCGACGATCACGGCTTTTCCGTCCGGTTGGACTGCGATGTCATTGATAAATCCAGTCCCAGGAATATCGCGTGAGATAATTCCGCCAACGCCAAACGTCGGATCGAGCGATCCGGGAGCGGCGGCAAATGCTGAAATGGATGCCAGCAAAACACACGAAAATAGAAGAAATCTTGAGCTTCTCATACGGTTAGTCCCCCTGAACGACCTCATCCCCAGTCCACTGCGTCTTTCGCGAATGCGGAATGTCGAATTGGTCTAAAATTCTAAAACAAAAGTGATCTACTAGCTCTTCGATGCACGAAGGGCGGTGGTAGTATCCTGGGCTCGCCGGCATAATGAAGGCACCTGCGCGAGAAAGCCTCAGCATATTCTCAAGATGGATCGCGTTGTAAGGTGTTTCGCGTGGAACTATCACCAGTTTTCGCCGCTCCTTTAGGCAAACATCTGCGGCCCTGTGTATCAGGTTTGTGCCCGCTCCGCTTGCGATCGCCCCGAGCGTGCCCATCGAACACGGCACGATGATCATCCCTGCCTGCTTGTTTGAACCCGACGACGGCTTCGCCGCAAGATTATCTAGCCGCCAAAACCTGATCAATTTTGAATCCGACGGAAGCCCGAGCCATTCGTTTATCTTTTCCGTGTTCGGGTCTTTTAGGTTAACGCCGAGCTCGACCTGAGCAACTGTTGCGGCCGTTCCTGACATTATCAAATTGACCGTTTCGACAACGTCGCTCGCCGCAAGCAACTGCAATGTGCGAAGTGCGTAAATTGTTCCCGAGGCCCCCGTAATGCCGACTGTTAATTCCATATTGGTGTACCCGAATTCTAACTCTTTTTCTTATCTTTTAAGAAGCCAACGGCTGGAAACGGATTTCCCGCTCAAATCGTGAGTCGCTCATTGTTTATACAAAAAGTTCCGTTTAGCCTATAACCTAATTAGTTTCCATGAACAAAACAGACATTGAGAACATTTTAAAAGAACTTTCCGGCGGCCGAATATCTGAGATCGAAGCGGCGAAGCAGATAAAGGATCTATCATTCGAAGACATCGGCTACGCACGCGTAGATCATTCCCGCGCCGCTCGGCAAGGCTTCCCCGAGGTCATCTTCGGTGAAGGCAAAACGTCGCAACAGATCTGCGGGATCTTCGAAAAACTCGTTGAGCGTTCACCAAACGTTCTGATAACCCGAACTAACGCTGATGTTTACGGCGATATTCGAAATATTTTTACCGATGCCGAATGGCACGCATCGGCACGGCTCATACGTGTATTTCGTGACAGAAAGGATGTTGGTTTCGGCGAGATCACGGTTTGCACTGCAGGAACTAGCGACATTCCGATTGCCGAAGAAGCCGCGTTGACCGCGGAAACGATGGGCAACCGTGTTCAAAGAATTTGGGACGCGGGCGTTGCCGGTGTTCACAGAATTTTGGCGGAACGCGAACGGCTGCAAACTTCAAGCGTGGTAATAGTCGTTGCAGGAATGGAAGGAGCTTTACCGTCCGTAGTAGGCGGTTTAGTTTCGGTGCCGGTGATCGGCGTTCCGACCAGCATCGGTTACGGAGCTTCATTTGGCGGCATCGCCGCACTGCTTGGCATGCTAAATTCATGCTCATCAAACGTCACCGTAGTCAACATCGACAATGGCTTCGGAGCCGGTTTTTCTGCAAGTCTAATCAATCGAAAACGTCTTTCAGAATAACGATTCGGTTTCGTGAGACCTTCCTGATCTGAAGAAAATTCTTGCTTTTGCCAAGATTAGAAATATATTCTAATTGGGACAGGTTCTTAACTTTGCGTTAAACGATAAACGAGCGATCGCTCAGAAACAGATGCGAACAAATACCTTCGGCAAGATGCTACTTGAAACTTTCGCGGTCAGTTTATTGGTTTCGGTCAGCGCCTTGGGACAACTTGCAACGAGTCCGCGTCAGTTCAACGAACTTCACGTTCTTAGATCGTTAACAGAGATTCATTCGGCGCAAGCGACCTATTTTTCCACTATCGGAAATGGCAACTATGGTGATCTTGCCGCACTTTTCAATGCGGAAATGATCGATACGGTCCTCGCCAGCGGTTCGAAATATGGATTCGTTTATAGCATTGTGCTGACACCTTATACGCCGCCAAATACGCCCGCAAGATATGAAATTAGGGCAGTACCGAGGATCTATCGAAAGTCGGGGCTTCGCTCTTTCTATTCGGACGCATCCGGAATAATACGCGGCGGGGATAAGAACGGTGGGCCGGCCAACCAAAGCGATCCGATAATTCCCTATGATCCGTGTACGTTCGGTGCGGCAAGCGACAACCAGCGGTGCACCGCGTTTGATATGCACTGGCTTAACGGAGTTCAACACACTTTTCAGGGCACAGCGGGAAACGGTTCTTACGGCACAATCGAGCAACTGTATTCTGTTGGCTTGCTTCGTAGCGATTTTCTCGATCTCGAAGTTCGTGGGTACGTTTACACTCTAGTAGCGTCAGACCCAACGCCGAAATCTCCCGCATGGTTTCGAATCACCGCTACACCGCGGACATACCCGACGACTGGCGTTTTCTCTTTCTTTATCGACCCGACCGGCGTGTTGCGGGGCGGCGACAAGAACGGTTTACCAGCGAACGAAAATGATCCACCGATCGGCTTCTAGGACTCCCGACTCCGGGCTGGCTTAGCAAAGCGGGAAGATCGCCGAAACGACGGTGAAGCCAAAGGCCGCCTCGCCGCATAAAAAAATATCAGCAAACCGCCGCGATCAAACCGGCATCTTAGCGATTACCCACAACGAAGATTTCCGGTAGTGCCCCCAGAACAGATCATAATAAAAAAGAACAGGGGAGTATTTTATGAAGATAAAGGTACTGTTTCTAGGCCTCACAGCGTGTTTGGCAGTTTCAGCCAGTGGTCAGGGCGTTACGAGTTCGGCGGCATCAGGAAGCTCGACACAGATCTCACAAAACGGAAAAGAGCTAATGACCGGCACCGAAACCTCACTTTCGGCAACGCTTCAGAAATCACTAAATGTTGAGAAGGCAAAGGTTGGCGATCAAGTCGTTTTGAAAACGACAAAGACCGTCAAGCAAAACGGGGACGTCGTGATCGAGAAGGGCTCACGTTTGGTTGGACGTATTACGGACATTCAGCGAAAGACTAAAGATAGCGCCGGGTCAAAGGTCGCGATCTTGTTTGATAAATTGCAACAGGGCGATACTTCATTGCCCGTGAACGTAAGCATTGTTTCAGTTACGAGCGCGGCGGCTAGGACAGCAATCGGCGATGATCTTTTTGCCGAATCGGCCGCAAGCTCTTCGACCACGGCCCGAGGATCCACATCTGCAGGCTCGGGTGGGTTGCTCGGCAGCGTAGGTAATACCGCCGGCGGCCTTGGTAATACCGTTGGCGGGGTAGCAAATTCCACCGTTAACACGGTCGGTTCAACGGTCAATACGGTCGGAAGCACGACCGGAGCAACGGCAGGATCGGTTGGAAGGTCGGTGCGCGGTCTTCAGATCGTGAATTCGGCCGATGCATCAGTCGGTGGTAGTTCGACACTCTCGCTTACAGGGGGAAATCTTAAGCTGCAAGAAGGAACCAGTTTTCAACTGGCGATCAGTAGCAGTTCAATTATTTCTGCGGCTAAGGCAAAAGACAAGAACTGAGCTTTTGAGCGAAGTTTCCTAGTGGATCGGGCAGATTAGCCCGGTCCATTTTTGTTATGTTAGACTTTCGGCGAAATGCTGAAATACGACATACACGATCCTGTCTGGTTTTTCGATCTTGAATGGGTGCCCGATGCCGCCGGTGCGATCAGGTTATACGACATGCCGCCCGAGACGACCGAGCTCGAAGCTATCGAAAAGCTCTGGCGGGAAACAAAGGGATACGATGCGGAAACATGCCCTCGCCCGTTCGTAAAATATCTTTTCTCGCGAGTTGTTTCGATCGCATTTCTGTCTAGGCGTGTCGTTCACGTCGATGGCGACCGTCACATCGAATTCGCTCTCAACACACTTCCCAAACTTCCGTTTACCGAAACAACCGTCGATGAAGCCGAGATCATCGGAAAGTTTCTGCATTTTGTAGGCGTCCGCAATCCTCAGCTAGTTGGGTACAATTCGTCGGAGTCAGACATACAGGTATTGATCCAGCGAGGAATGGTCAACGAGATCCGAGCAGAATCATTCAATTCGCGCCCGCCAAAGCCTTGGGAAGGCCGGGATTATTTCGATTCGCGAAACAGCGAAGCTCACCTTGATCTAATGGCGAAACTTTCGCGATTTGCGATGACGCCGAAGCTAAACGACATGGCTCGCCTGTGCGGCTTTCCCGGAAAGATCGATGCGACCGGCGACCAGGTAGTTGATATGTGGCTCGCCGGCGAGATCACAAAGATCGTCGAATACAACCAGATCGATACTCTCAACACATATCTCATTTGGTTGCGAATGGTAAATTTTGCCGGAAAGTTAACAGAAGAAGAATATTTTACCGAACAAGAAGATTTCCGAATATTTCTCGAATCTGAAGCCGCAAAAGACGAGCACGATCATCTCCGAAGGTTCCTCGCCAAATGGGATCCTGTTTAACAACGCGCGCCGCTCTTGCAACAGCGCGCAAAAAATGAAAAACTATTGACCAATGAGAAGCCCGGATCAAAACTCCGGACAGGCTTCGCTTTTTGAAACGAAAGGCGGACCAGAAAACAGCTCAGCATGGGCCTGCACTGTTTATTCGCTCGTACCGTTTTTAGGTATTTTGTTCGCACCGATCGCGATAATTTTGTGGGTTGCGACGATCTTGAGCAATCGACCAAATGCGGATGGTTCGAAACCGCGCAAGCGGTTGGTCGGCATTTTGATCGCGTTAGTTATTCTTTTCGCACAGATCGGCCTTTGGTCGCTTCTTTACCTTATCCCGCACATGGAAGTTCAATGAACCCTATGAAGATCGCGACGATCGTTGGTTCAAATTCACACGTCTTATACATCGGAAGACTTGCCGACGGTTCGGCCGACGGTGCGATTTTGTTTGGCACGTTTGTTTCTATTCCATCAAGCGATGGATCGATCATTGGCATTGTTTGTGATTCACGCTTGATCGATCCGGACCTCGCACGCACGTCGCCGGGGTCGCAAGGCGAATACGCATTAGCCGATGTTCGTGGTGACCTGCTCAACGAGAAAAAGGCATTGGTGGCGATAATGCTTATCGGTCATATTTCAGCATCTCGATCATTTCACGAAATACCGCGATCGGTCATTTCAGCAGGAACGGCGGTGGAATCGATGTCGAAAGATGAAATCGACGGATTCCACCGAAACGTTGACGGGCAACTGCAGATCCATTACTTAGCAGATCTAATGGCCCAAACCGGAGCCCTCGGCACTCAATTAGCGAAATTCATTCTCCACGAACTGTCAGTTGGCACCTCCGTTTCCGATAAGCGACGGCTCGAAGTTATGGCCGATGCTCTCAATTGGAAGCACGCTTTTGGCGAATCAAAGTTTTGATTTTGTATGATCCAATACAACAAGATCTACGCAGAAAATTGTCTTGAAACGATGAACCGTATGCCAGACGAGATGATCGATATGACGATCACAAGTCCGCCATACGACGATCTTCGCGACTATAAGGGTTACCATTGCCCAGTCGAAGAGATCGCTGAAAGTCTATTCGAAAAGACAAAACCGGGCGGAGTTGTGATCTGGGTCGTGGGCGACCGAACGATCAATGGCGACGAAACGTTGACCAGCTTTAAGCACGCGTTCGCTTTTCGTGCGGCCGGTTTTCGCGTTCACGACACGATGATCTACGCGAAGAATAACCCGATCCCGAGCGACTGCGGCAAGCGTTACCGACAGTGTTTCGAATATATGTTCTGCTTTTCGAAGGGCCAGCCGAAAACGTTTAACGCGATCACACAGCCGATCAAACAGGAAAAGGCATTCAAGTCGTTTCGGATAACAAAGGTTGGGCGAAACGACCTCGCGCACGACCACGTCGCGCCAAAGGAGCGAAAGTCAAACAATATATTCTTTTACAACGTTGGTACGTCGAGCTCAAAAGATAAGATCGCTTTCGAACATCCCGCGATCTTTCCGGAAAAACTCGCTGAAGACCAGATCAAGACGTGGACGGACGAAGGTGATCTTGTTTACGATTGTTTTATGGGCAGCGGAACGACGGCGAAGATCGCTCATCTGCTCGGGCGGCAATGGCTCGGTTCAGAGATATCGGCTGAGTACGTCGGGTTAGCGGACGAGCGTCTCGCGAGATACGTCGATGCTACAAATTTATCCCCGCGTTCGTGACAACCAAAGCTCGTAAAAAAGCGTCTATTGGCTGTACAATATCATTTCCACGAAACGGCATGTTGCCGAATAGGAACAATTATGAAGAATCTGGTTTTGATGATCAGTTTGGTCACGGCTCTTTCGACGTTCGTATCAGCTCAGGTTCGTCCGTTAGAAGACGACAGCCGATCGACTTCCGTGAATGTGCCTGATGCACCCGAAATGTTTGAAGCTAAGTATGAAGGCGGGATGTTCGGCTACAGCGACAAACAATCGGGCAAGCTGAAATTCGACGACATTAACAAACGGCTCATTTTTATCGGAAAAGACGGTAAGGAAAAATTCTCGTTACCGTATAGTGCGATGCAGGTCGTTTATCCGCAGTCGAAATCCGTCACATCAAACACTGGCAATGTGGTTCGACACATTCCGCTTCCTGGTAGCTTTCTAGGCGGATTGATCAAGGAAAAATGGCGTTATCTGATAATCAATTTCGAAGATCTCGATGTCGATGCGGTGGGCAACGTCAATTTCAAAGTTTCGAGTAAGGAACTGCTGGATTCGATAATCAGGTCGCTGGGTGGCAAGGCCGGAATGACTCAGCGAGGAGATGCATATTATCGTCCGAAAGTTAGCAAGACAGAGATCTAATTCACATCGCCAAAGCGATGCTGAAGAATGGCCGTGATCGCGATCGCGGCCGTTTCTGCGCGAAGAATCCGCCCGCCTAATGTTATTATCTTTGCCCCCTTTACACGGGCAATCTGGAGTTCCTCATCCGCCCATCCTCCTTTCGGCCCATATAGAACCGTTAGTTCAACGTTCGCATCGATCGAATCAAATGATCCGCCATCCCGCTCGCTGAACATGATCGTCTTTGTATTTCGATCATCGAAAACGTCGGAAAAGTCAGCAATTTTTTCGACGTCCATTAACCGAGCACGGCCACATTGCTTCGCGGCCTCGAAAGCGATACGCCGCCACCGCTCGAGCCGCTTCTCAGCATCTTTCAATTTGACTTCGGTTCTTGCCGTTACGATAGGAATAAACCGTCGAACGCCGAGTTCGACCGATTTCTGTATTGCAAGATCGAACTTTTCGCCCGGCGTTATTGCTGCCGCAACGTTCAAGACGAGGTTGGATTCGGAAGCCATAGATGCAACTTCTGCTGTGATAGATAGCTTTGTTTCTCGCTTCCCGATCGTGGAAACTAAACATTCAAACTCGCGGCCAGTTCCGTCAAAAACATTAACTACCGCACCACCTTTCAAGCGAAGCACATCGCGAAGATGGCGCGTCTCGCCTTCGTCTATAATGACTTGATCATCGCCAAAACGTTCCGGTGGTGCGTAAAATCTGTGCATCAGCTTTTCTGCTCGCTTTCGCCGAACCAATCGCGAAACTCGGTTGACCGGACTCTGAGCGCGGCCCAGGTGGAAAACACTTCCGGCGTCTGCAGCCAGATGGTCAGCCATTCCGCGATCTCCGCATTCAACAATCGATCGTTTGGTGACGATTGGCTGTCGATCGACCGTTCATGAGCTATATCTTTGAAGTTGATCGCTTTTTGTCGAAGCAGTCGCAAACCCTCTTTATCACCGTCTGCGGTGTAGCGTCTGCGGAGGTTTTCCATGCGGTCGATCGACAGTGATAGCTTTTGGAGATCGCTCATATCAACAATGTTTCGAAGGGCGGCATCGTGGAGTGTTTCGGAATTTCGCTCGACAAAAAGCCGCAGGATCTCGTCGTGCCGAAGTTCAGCACCCTCATCGGCAAGAAGCCGTGCTGCCGCCATCGGCGATTCGACCGCTGTACTGCCAAATCTATACCGGACGGCGTCTTCGATCGCGATCAGTTCGATGGCTCCAATGCTTTCGCAATCCAGGCTTTCCCAAACCTCGATCATCAGGTCCGTCTTGTTCTGGGCTTCGTACATCGACCGTCGTTCTTAACTTAAGGGGCTCAATCTTGAAAACATCTCGGTCGAAGAATGGTCTTTTGGATCGCCGACTATCGCGACCTCGCCGCCATACGACAGAACAATGTCTCGCTCGGGGACCGAATCCTTGGTGTAGTCTGTCCCTTTTGCGTGAATATCGGGCTTGATCGCCAACAAGAGTTCGGTTACGGTCGGCTCGTCAAAAATGGTCACTGCATCAACAGATCTTAGCGCCGAGATCATTTCGGCACGCTCGGTGTCCCGCATAAATGGCCGCCCACTTCCTTTCAATCTATTCACCTGATCGTCTGAATTGATCGCAACGATCAAGAACCCATTTAACGCTTTTGCACCCGATAGATACCTGAAATGTCCGACATGGAAAATATCGAAACAGCCGTTTGTTAGAATGATGCGACGTCCGTTCAAACGTTCTTCGACAATGCGTTCAACAAGATCTTGTCGATCAAAGATCGGTGCAGCGTATTCCATTTTTTCAGATCGATCGAGCAACATTAGCATGTTCTGATCTCAGCGAAGAAGTGAGTTCATCGAGCGAGACCGAGGCCGTTCCTTTCTTCATCACCACGATCCCGCCGGCATGATTTGCAACGCGGGCGGCATCGGCGAAACCGTATCCGGAAGCCAGGCTTAACGAATACGCGGCGATCACCGTATCGCCTGCACCGGTAACATCAACTGCCGCATCGGAACCGACGGCGTTTATCAATTGCGGCGCGTTTCCCGATTCATAAAGCCGCATACCCTTGTTTCCGCACGTAACAAGCAATGCGTTTAGTTCAAGGTCTTGCCGTAGTTTGTGGCACGACGCATCGTTCATAGCAGATCCGAGCAATTGCTCAACCTCTTCTTGGTTTGGCGTTGCAGAGGTCGCTCCGCAAAAGGCGCCAAGATTAAACCTTGAATCGACAAGCAACGGGATGTTCCGCGAAGAAGCGATCTTTTTGGCCACTCTATGAACTTCCAAAGACGCCACACCATAATTGTAGTCAGAGATAACGATCGCGTCAGCAGATGCTCCGAGTAGTTCAAGCCGATCCAATATCGATCGGCACACGCTCTCGCTTATCGGCGCGGAACTCTCGTAATCTATTCGAATAACCTGATGTCTTGGCGCATACTGCTGACCCGTCAAAACACGCATCTTGGTTGTGGTCTTGATCGATTCGTCTATCATCAGATGTTCGGTCGAAACATTCTGGCGCCTAAGCTCTTCCGTCAACATCCGTCCGTTCGCGTCATCGCCGATCAATCCAATCAGCTCTGCCATGCCGCCAAGCGAGGCGACATTCACTGCCGCATTTGCAGCGCCGCCCGCTCGGGTCTCTGTTTGCTCGTGTCGCATAATGAAAACCGGGGCTTCACGCGAAACACGCGAAATCGCTCCGCTCACGAACTGATCAGCGACGAGATCACCGACGATCACGACGCGTTTTCCCGCAAAGCGAGCTGCAATTGATTCCAACGATTCCATTTGCTGATTCCAAGAATAATAAACAAAAAGGTTGAAGACAATCACGTCTTCAACCTTCTGATAGCTAAACTGATAAATTCTTAGTGAGTATCGTAACCAGCAACCGGGAAATCACCAGTCGATCCCCACGGCACGACCGAAACATTTCCGGTAAGGCTACCGAAATAGAAAAACTGACCGGTCGTATCACGCCATATAGCGATATCGGTCTTTCCATCGCCGTCATAGTCATTCTGAGTTGAATAGTCTGATGCCGATAGTCCAAAGGGCACTATGATCGCATTGCCGTCGGAGCTTTTATTGATGAACCAGACTAACTGGTCGGTTGGATTTGCTCCTTCCCGGACAACGGCAAAGTCGGTCTTTCCGTCACCGTCGTAATCGCCGGGAACGACGAGATCGTTACTGAGCCCCCAAGAAGCGATCGTGAACCCACCGTCAGAACTCCGAAAGGCATAGAAAACAGCCTGCGAAGTTGGAGTCGCACCAGGACGTTGGACCGCAAGGTCAAATTTTCCGTCACCGTCGTAGTCGCCAGGAGCAGTAAAATCAGTCGAAATGCCAAACTGCGTCGCCGAAAAACCTAGATCGGTACTGCGAAATATGAACCAGGTCAACGTTCCATTGGATCTACGTGCAACAGCAAGGTCGGTCTTCCCGTCGCCGTCATAATCTCGGTTAACAGGTTCATCGCCGCTTGCACCAAACGGATCGGCTACGAAAGTGCTGGTTGAGCTCAAGATGCGATAATGCACGCCATCCGTGTTGCGCCAGACCGAAAGATCACCTATTCCATCTCCGTCATAATCGCCAGGTGTCATGTAGTCTGAATTAGCAAGGCCAAAAGTGTTGGCGGTCGTACCAGTATCACTCGAAAACAACGTGAACCAAGTATTAGTACTCGGCCGAAAGATCGTAAAATCAGCCCGGTCGTCGCCGTTCGAATCAAGCGCATCACGAAGCTTGATCTGGGCCGGAGCCACAGTCGAGAAAAGACAGCACAATGCCGCAAAAATGGCACCCCTGCGAATCGCAGCAAAATGTTTACTCATCATTAATTTCCTTTACTTTATTCGGCGGAGCGAAGGCCCCGGTTATCCTGCCAAAGGCAACGCGAACGTTAAATATACTATTTGCAATTTAATATAGCAACAAAATCCAGTCGGATTATTGTCCGGCTGCACTGTCTAGGATTCGCGAACTTACGCCGACTTAGACGTTCCTACTCTCTATAAAGTTGGAATCACCGCTAAGATTCTAAAAATTCTGCCCGCGAATCTGAGAAACTGTAACTTCGCGGCCGCCAATGGTCACCGTTCCTTGCCTAGAGATCCTGTTATTTGTTGTAACCCGGAAATTTACGGTCGCTTGCCCGCTTCGGCTTGCGGCCCCGTCGACGATGATCCAGTTGGAATTACTTTGCACGGAAAAATCGCAATTCGTGCCCGGATCGACCGAAATGGAAAAATACCCGCCTTTTGTCGGCATGCTGACAGCCTTAAGCGACGGCGAAAAATCGCACACGGTTTGATTCTGCAAGGCACTAAAAATATTGAGGCGACCGCCGGTTCGGACAAAACCGTTCCATTGAGCAAGCGAATCGACGCCGTTCATTATCGTCGCCTTAAGCGATGCCGCTGACAGGTTTGGTTGGTGCGCCGACAAGAGCGCAACGGCACCGGCAACATGCGGCGACGCCATCGATGTGCCGCTGTTTCCGCCATAAGTGCTGTTGGAACCGTTCGTGGTGCTAAGGATCGCTGCTCCGGGAGCTGCAAGATCGATCGAAATTGCCCCGTAGTTTGAGAAACTTGCTCGATTGTCGAGAGAATTGGACGCGGCAACATTCAAAATACTTGGCGAATCATAGCTGCCCGGATAAAAAGGCGTAGTTTCAACATTCTGGCCCGCATTACCCGCTGCAAAAACGTTTAACACTCCTGAGTTGCCAAGGGCATCGATCGCGTCTTTCGTCGCTTGATCGTAGCCGCACGCCTCAGCGCATCAGCCGTAAGAATTGTTGGTAACTTTGATATTTACGCCGCGATCCTTCATCAGCCGCACATAATTATAAGCATTTATCAACATTGCCGATGTTGTGTCGTTAGCCGCCTGGCTGTAGATCTTGATTGCCATTATGCGAACGGTCCAGTTCACGCCGGTTACGCCAAGAAGATTGTTCCCTGCTGCACCGATCGTTCCGCCAACGTGTGTGCCGTGTCCGTGTTCGTCACTTGGATCGCTGTCGTTGTAGCGAAAATCCCAGCCGTTCACATCGTCAATATATCCGTTCCCGTCGTCATCGATTCCGTTGTTCGCGATCTCGCCAGAATTGCTCCAGATGTTCGCCGCCAGGTCTTCGTGGGTCAATCGCATTCCCGTGTCGATATTGGCGACCACAACGTTCGAACTTCCCGTTGTAATATCCCAGGCTGCGGGCGCTGAAATTCGCGTCAAACCATACGTTCCCGATGCTCCCCACTGCGGGTCGTTTGGAGTCGCCATCAGTCGATAGTAGAAATTTGGCTGAACGGCGATAATCCCATTTAGCCTCCGAAATCCCGCGATCGAACGCTCAACATCTTTGCCGTCTGTGATCTTGACTCTCGACCAACCGGTCGTTCCCAAGTCTTCAATCAGTTCACCGCCTGCAAGTTGGAGTTGGCGAATTACCGATGCAGATCTTGTTCCGATTGTCTTGACCAATACTTCGTCCTTAACAAAGGGTTCGCTGACACCGTTCCCAAAGGCAAAAACAGCCAAAAAGGCAATGATCAAAATAATGCCCAGACTTTTCATTGATCGTTATTATATCCTTTTATCAGCTTCGCCAAACAGAAAATTAAGGATTCGATTTATTGAAATAAAGGGAGAACTGTTAGCGAGACGCTATGAATTACTCGTCCGGTTCCGAATCGAAGTGTGGAATTGAGAAAGAATGGGGCGGCTAGTGGGGCTCGAACCCACGACCTCCTGAACCACAATCAGGCGTTCTAACCAACTGAACTATAGCCGCCATACCACGAATTTCAAATCTCAAATTTGAAATCCAAAATTGCGAAGCATTGGTACCCCCGGCACGGCTCGAACGTGCGACCTACGGCTTAGAAGGCCGTCGCTCTATCCAACTGAGCTACGGGAGCATATCAAAAAGTAACTTTCGATGTTAGCGATTGCAGGCTGGATAGTCAAATTATTTCGATCTTCGATTGGAGGAAAAGCCGGGCACTGCCGCTTGTTCTATTATTGAGGGCTGTATAAATAAACCTTGCGATCAGGGCGATAAGGACCGGCAGGAACGA
>JBGTKQ010000152.1:0-18788 GCA_041744555.1 Pyrinomonadaceae bacterium | reverse complement strand
TTGACGCATAATCTGGAAAAGAAGCCGATCTCGCTAGGCGAGGCAGCCGGAAAATTCGAACCGGCAAACCGGGAATTGGATAAGACGGTTATTGAAACACTTCGTAAAGCGTATGGGTCGAAAGTTGATTTTATCAAGGCTCATTATTGTTTGATCAACGGCCGTGCTTTTGCTCATGTCGTCGTTCGGTTTGAAGGAAAAGTCGTGTCATTCCTGATGACCCGGAAAGAGCAGAATACTTCGGTCCTAAGCCTAGCCGCTCAACAGTGTTCCAGCGACGGTGATCTCACGGTCGCATGTTTTGATACTCAGACGTTTCATTTGTTTGTAGTTTCGGATCTCGAGTCTGAACTGAACCTGAAACTTGCGGAGACCCTCGAAGGCTCGGTTCGCAACCACATTGCCGATGCCGGTGCCAGAGTCTAGCTGAAACATTTGAACGATTCATATGACAGAAAAAAAGATCAACCCCCGCGAGATCACACCCGAGTCGGCATATCTGAATCGGCGCACTTTTATGCGTCTCGGACTTTTGGCCGGTTCGGCTGTTGCAACCGGAGTTGTCTATCGTTCTTTTAATCCGCCGCCGCCGCCGCCGGTCAATGTCGCCGAGATCGGGAGCAATGTCGGATCATCGGGTTTTAGTACTTCGGAAACTCCAAATACGTTTCAAGAGATCACAAATTACAATAATTTTTACGAGTTTTCGACGAGCAAATCCGGCGTTGCAAGGCCGGCACAGGATCTGGTTACTCGGCCTTGGACGATCGAAGTAGGCGGACTAGTTCAAAAGCCAAAGACTTTCGATATCGATCAATTGCTTCAATTTCCTCAAGAAGAACGAATCTATCGATTTCGCTGTGTTGAGGCTTGGTCGATGGTGATTCCGTGGGTCGGTTTTCCGCTCAAAATGTTGCTCGATAAGGTCGAACCTCTCGGAACGGCTCAATATGTCGCATTTGAGACACAGTATGACCCAAAAGTGATGCAGTCTTCATTTTCTGCCGGTATTGATTTTCCATATGTCGAAGGCCTGAGACTCGATGAAGCAATGCACCCGCTCGCAATACTTGCAACGGGCCTTTACGGTAAGCAGATGCCAAACCAAAACGGCGCACCGATCAGACTTATTGTACCGTGGAAATATGGTTTTAAGAGCATTAAGTCGATCGTCAAGATCACGCTAACTGACAAAATGCCGCCGACCACTTGGAACATTTCGGCACCGAACGAATACGGATTCTATTCGAACGTCAACCCCAATGTTGATCATCCGCGTTGGTCGCAGGGAAGCGAGCGTCGCATCGGCGAAGACCTGACCATGCGAAAGACGGAAATGTTTAACGGTTATGGCGAACAGGTAGCGGGCCTTTATGCAGGTATGGATCTCACGAAAAACTATTAGATAGAGGCGATGAACGAAGTAAGATTCAATAAGATCCTGATCTCCTTAAATGCGCTGATTCCGCTCGCCTTTCTGGCTTATGACGGTTGGAACGGCCAACTAAGCGCAAACCCGGTCGAGTTCTTTTTGCGGACGACCGGTGTATTAACTCTTGTCTTCCTAATAATCACGCTCGCGGTTACGCCGCTTCGCAAGGCGTTTGGTTGGAGCGGGCTGATCAAATACCGTCGAATGCTTGGCCTTTACTCCTTTTTTTACGGCGTGGTTCACCTCTTTACATACAGTATTTTCGATAAAAGACTCGATCTTTCAGCGATCGTCGGTGATGTCTGGCAGCGGCCGTTCATCGCGATCGGCATGCTCGCATTTGCATTGCTGGTTCCGCTCGCGGCGACATCGACGAACGGGATGATAAAGCGTTTGGGCGGGAAAAATTGGACCAAATTACACAAGTTAACTTATCCCGCAGCGATCTTTGGCGTGATCCATTTCTGGATGATCGTGAAATCGGACATTTTTTATCCTGCATTGCTTGGAATAATTCTCTTCATTCTGTTGGCATATCGGTTTGTTCCAAAAGCGAAACCAAAAGTACAAACGAGTTCAACCTAACAGGTCATCCACGTTGACCGTTAAATTTTCGCCTGTAATCATCGCCCGATATTTGCACGGTCTTACACATCTCAAATAACCTCGAGCGCAACCTAATACCGATCCGTTCTTCCAACGTCTCCTCTGTGCCTCGTCTCTCGTCGGAATAATTTGTTGTAAATATCGTATGCTTCCGGTCGTTGTAGCGTGTGTTGATGATGTGCGCCATCGTGTCACGGACCCAATCGGTGGGCTTCGACGCTCCAAGTTCGTCAAGCACTAAAATGTCCGTATTTAATACCGGTGCAAGCACCGCTAATTCAGACGTTTTGGTAAACGAATTGTACGAATCTTGAATTTCCTTCAAAAGAGCCCCGAATTCGTAAAATAAAGATGAGAAGCCGCGTTCGGTAAGCCCTTTAATTATCGATACGGCGAGATGAGTTTTCCCGACTCCGACCGGACCCATCAAAAGCAGTCCCTGATCAACCGCCGGAAACTCTGAGATAAATTTCATTGCATAGCTCACCGCGAGTTTCTGCGATTCGTGCTTCTTGTCGGGCGAATAGCTATTTAAGTGACAGTTTAAATAACGGTTTGGTACGCGTGCCTTTGTAAAAGGATTGTGTGAATTCTCCACTCTCCGGCACTCGCACAAGCGAGCGCCTTTGCCTTCGACAATCTCCATTCCCGAACCAAAACACCTTTGACAAACGTCGTCTTCTGAGTCATTTTGATTGTTTTGAGCGGGTGCGGTTGCAGCTTGTACCAGATGAAGATCGATCGTGTTGGCGGCGGATTTCTTTGTCATTTCCAAATTCGAGTTTATATACTCTTGTCGTCGATTCCCGATTGTATCATTGCCTGTTTCGATCATCTAAGTTTGGGCTGTGTTATATTCAAATTTGATTCAAGTGGCTGATTTATGGGACTTATTCAAAGTTTAATGATCAAAATGGGACTCGCCGAGTTTAAGGCCGAGCGAACACGGATCAGCGTTTTTTTGCTGGACGACGACCGACGCCGGCATAAATGGTTCGAGAAACGTTTCGTTGGTGATGAACTTGCGATCGCCGAGACTGTCGAAGAAGCAAAGGAGCTATTGTCGGGCGCCACGTTTGACGCGATCTTTCTCGACCATGATCTCCTGCCAGACCATTACAAATCCAATGATCATAACGACTACGCAAATACCGGATTCGCGATCGCTGAATTTTTGACCGAGAAACGTGAACTGCAGCGGGCCGCGACGATCATTGTCCATACCCGTAACGCCGACGCTGCGATCCCAATGGTGCAAAAACTCCGTGAAACCGGGCGCAACGTCGAATATTGTGCGTTCCCGATGCTCGATCTAAAAATTAAAAACTATTGGCAAAGATGAAATCGAATTGATGTTGAATTATACCGGTTCGAAACTTAGCAAAAGGGATGATCCACCTAATCAGTTCCGATGCGGATCACTTACCAAAATACTCACCTATTGGAAAACCGTTCACCGTTTCAATAATCCATTCAGGATCAGGTCCGCGACGCGGTTAGCCTTCTTTTCGATCTCTTTTCGTTCTCCGAGTTCATAAGCGCTTAGACTGTATGGAAGCAGAGCGTTAGTTGCGTCCAATATCGTTAGCCCAGCTTCGTTTGGGTCCTTTACAGCAAAAACGCGTGCCTTCTTGCCTTCTGCTAATACCGACGCGATCATCGCTGCTTCTTCTTCGAAATAGCTTTTTCTTCTTTCCAGCAATCGAGGCCTTAGCTGTGCGAGCAATTCATTTAGGCTTTGCGAATAATGTTGAACGCTATCGAACCTATACATGACCCGTTCTATGATCATCTTTCGTAGTCGGGTCTGCGGATTGCCGCGTGATGTCGCGATCGTGAACAACCGAACTTTCATACGCTCGATTATCCGGTCGATGTGCGAAAGGGCAATTTCCTCTTTGCTCTTGAAATGTAGATAGATACTGCCTTTTCCGATGCCTACCTCTTTTGCCAGATCGTCTATGGTCATCTTTTTGTAACCATGTTTGCTAAGCATTCGCTCGGTTGCATCTAGTATCGCGTCGCGTGTCGTTTTTGGTTGTGCTGCATCTTTCATAAATTTGACTAATGACCAAAGACGTATTCCGGTCATTTGATTAGGATGATAACTCTACAAAAATTCTATCGCAAATAAGAAACTCTTTGTTTGTTAACGGAGACCGGCCAGATCCCATTTGCGAACCGTGTCGTTTATCAATGCGGCAACCTTGTCTGTAACTTTTTTGTAGTAAAGATCAGCCTTCGCCTTATCAAATTGAGGATAACCCTGATCTTTTTGATACAGTCCTATCGACGATGGAAAAGGAGTGGCAGACCATGTTCCGGCTGCTGGGTACGGCGTTGCCATGCCTTTGTCAAATAGTTCTGGCTTGACCAACGAAGGATCGATCGCTTGAATAAAGGCCGTTTCGTTCCACCCTGCATGTCCGCCGTCTTCACCGAAGACCTCCTTGGTCTCATCAGAGGCAAACGACCACCAATTAATAACTAACGTTCGGACACGCTTTTCCGTCGCCACTTCAGCAGCGACCGCTTGCAGCACTGCAGTTTGTCCGCCGCCGTGGCCATTCAGAATAACAATGTTTTGAAATCCATTTTTGGCGAGCCCTTCAAGAATTTGTTTGATGAACGGCCGATACGCGGCTTCAGATATTTGAAAGGCGCCGGGATACGCCTCCATCGATCCTGTTATGCCATAAGGAAGCGTTGGTGCGATCATCGCATTTGTGCGTCGAGCGATAGTTTTCGCCATTGCGGTTGGGGCCGTATTGTCGGCTCCGTTGTTGATCACGCCGTGTGGCTCGAGGGTTCCCGTCGGCAATAATACGGTCTTGATCTTCGACGGTATAGTGTCACGGAATTCCATCCAGTTTATTCGATCCATTTCCCGCGTAGTGACGATGTCGCGGTCGGTTTGGGCATTTGTTTGACTGATGAAAGAGATGGCGAGCAAGGTTAGAATGATCGTTTTTCGCATATAGTTTCAGGCCAGTTTTCATTAATGAGCTTTGAGCTATCAGTCTTATTCGAAGTATTTCCTGCCCGAAAGTTTCGCTGGCATCAGGTCTTCGGATTGGTCTTCGGTCTTCTCGCCATAACCAAGCTCCTTCATTAGCTTGGTCGGCGCGTTTCGTATTTGCATCGGCACCGGAAGATTGCCGAATTTCTTCGCATCTTCCATTGCCTTTCCGATCGCATTGGTCGAACTTCGGTCTTTGGCCGCATTTGCCAAGAAGGCAACACCGTGTGCCAGATTGTGAATGCATTCCGGCATCCCGATCATCGTCACAGCCTGGAAGACAGCGTCCGCGACAACCAACGCCGTCGGCTGCGCCAGTCCGATATCTTCCGACGCAAATATCACCATACGGCGAGCGATGAATTTCGGGTCTTCGCCGGCCTCAAGCATTCGCGCCAGATAATACATCGCGGCATCAGCCTTTGAGGCCCGCATGGATTTAATGAATGCACTGATGACGTTGTAGTGTTCTTCACCCTTTTTGTCGTAACGCAGGAACTTTGATTGCAGCGTTTCTTTGAGCGTTTCGAGCGTGACCGTATCGTAAAAGCGAGCAGTGTTTTCGATCATCGTGATCGCTTGCCGTGCATCGCCGTTTGCCATTTCGATCAGCCACGTCTTCGCTTGTTTATCCAGATGAACACCGGTTCGATCAATGATCGCCCCCATGTCATCCTCGGAAAATTCCTCGAGCACGAAGACGCGTAGCCGCGAGAGCAGTGCCGGAATGACCTCAAAACTCGGGTTCTCCGTCGTCGCACCGATCAAAACAAGCTCGCCGCTTTCAACGAATGGAAGCAAAAAATCCTGCTGTGCCTTATTGAAGCGATGGATCTCGTCAAGAAAAAGAACCTTCGGTTTTAGGCCTTCGGTCTTTGGACTTGGTTCTTCGGAATTCTGACCAAAAAGTTCCTTCTGACTACTGACTACCGATCGCTGACTACTTGCGATAATTCTTCGAATGTCTTCCTTGCCCGCCGAAACCGCAGAAAGTTCATAGAACTCAGCATTTATCGAATTCGCATAGATGCGAGCGAGCGTTGTCTTTCCGGTACCGGGTGTTCCCCATAAAACGAACGAAAAAATATGGCCTTGCTCGACTGCTATCCGCAGCGGCTTGCCTTCGCCGACGAGATGATTCTGGCCGACGTATTCGTCGAGATTCGCCGGTCTGATCCTGCTTGCCAATGGTTCCGTTTCGTTCATTCGCTCCATTTATCCGCTTTGCGACAGGAAAAGGCAACCGATCAAGGCTGCCTTTAACTTATCAAAAGCTCTTTGTGATCAATTACGGTTTCGCCGGTCGTTGATCTGCCGGCACATTTTTGTAAACTTCGTCGTAACTCGCGTATCCATCTTTGATGACGGTGGTCATCAGATTCGCCTTATCCACTTCCTGAACTTCGAGTAAGATTGCCGGGATCTCTTTCTTCAAACTATCGTTCAGGAACGGAGCCGAACCGGTAAGCGGCTCTTTCTTGGCAAGCTTTATTGCGGCTTCGACGGCTCCGTTCGCAAGCGGAACGATCGGCTTATAGATCGTCATCGTCTGCTTGCCTTCGGCAATACTTTGCAGCGCATCGATCTGTGCGTCCTGACCGGTAACTAGAACTTTTCCGGCAAGGCTTTTCTTGTTCAATGCCGCGATCGCTCCGCTTGCGGTTCCGTCATTCGAAGCGATCACAACCTGAATATCATTGCTGTTTTGCGTTAGCGCGTTTTCGACGATCTTTAACGCTTCCTCCGCTTTCCAATCGGTTGCGTGCTGATCAGAAACGATCTTGATGTCGCCGCGGTCGATCGCCGGTTGAAGTACGGCCATAAACTCGCGTTTCATTATTAGAGCGTTGTTGTCTTTCGAATCGCCATAGACCATCACGTAGTTGCCCTTTGGAACTTTTGCCAGAGCGTATTCGGCGATCTTTCGGCCGATAACGGGCACCTGGTGCGAGATGTACAGGTCGATCTTGTCCGAATTGATCAGGCGGTCGTAGCTGATAACCGGAACCCCTTTGGCCTTGGCCTTATCGACCATCGCTGCAGCTTGTGTCGCGTCGTGCGGAGCGATGACCAGAACATTTACGCCTTGTGTCAGCAAGATATCGACATCGTTCGCCTGTTTGTCAGCACGTTTATTCGCGACTGTTACAACACATTCGACGTTCAGCTTTTTGCAGTGTGCTTCAAAGGCTTCCTTGTCGCGTACCCAACGCTCTTCTTCGAGTGTCGCCATAGCAAAACCGATCTTGATGCCGGCTGTGCCCGTCGGATCGGAACTCGTTGGTGAAGTAGTCGCGCCCGGTTGCGGTGCACGGACACATGCGGAAAGCAATGCCGCAGCGATTGCAATAACGATTAACTTTGATCTCATCTGATTTCTTAACTCCTGGGAACCGAATAGATTTCGTTTACGTCCTCTTGCCGATCATATCAAGTCCGACTGCGGACACCAATATCAGGCCCTTAATGATGTCCTGAAGGTAACTTTCCAGATTGATCGAGCTCATGCCGTTATCAAGGCTCGACATTATCAATGCCCCAAGACACGCACCAAACACCGTACCGCGGCCGCCCATAAGGCTTGTTCCGCCGATAACGCAGGCAGCGATGGCGTCGAGTTCAGTCAACGTTCCGGCTCCGACTGTTGCACTTCCGAGCCGCGCCGTATTGACGACAGATGCGATCCCAACGAACGCCCCGAGCAACCCAAACACTGTTAGAATGACCACCTTGTTGTTGATGCCTGAGAGCCGTGCGGCTTCAGCATTGCCACCGATCGCGTAAAGGTAACGGCCAAACGTCGTGTTGTTGGTGATGAAGAACCCGAATAGCGCGACGAGGATAAAGATCACGACCGGGTTCGGGATTCCGGCGTATGAATTCATCAAGTAGATGAAAAGAAGAATTCCGATCACGGGAAAGATAGCTTTTACGATCTGCGGAGCTAGACTGCCCTCGCCAAGCCCGTATTCTTTCTCAACTTTAGATCGCCGATATGCCTGATAAAGCACCAGTGCAATGGCTACCGCTGCGAGTACCCAGCCAACCGCCGGATGCAAATAGCTCTGGCCAATATCGACAAACGCTTGATCGCTCACCGGCACTGTCGAACTGTTCGTTATTCCCTTAACCACGCCTCGCCACGCCAGCAAGCCGCCGAGCGTTACGATAAACGCAGGTATATTGAAATAAGCAGTGAGCGAACCTTGAAGTAGCCCGACCAATATTCCTACCGCTATCGCAGCGAGAATTGCCGGAAGAACCCCATAGCCGAAGTTCGTTAAAACGATTGCCGATATCGCTCCTGCCAATCCCAAGAGAGAACCGACCGAGAGATCGATCTGGCCGGCGACGATCACCATCAGCATACCGACGGCGATGATGCCGGTGACCGACGTCTGAGTCATCAGGTTCGATAGATTCTCCGGCGTGACAAATCTGCCATCTGTTTTCCAGTGGAAATAGAGCCAAATGAGTGCCAATGCGCCGAGCATCGTATAGGCCCGGAGCGCGGTCGTTTCCAGTTTAAAACCTTTCTTTTCGATCACTTGTTCAGTCATGTTTTGGTTGCGCCGGTCGCGGCGTGCATAACTTTTTCCGACGTGGCCTCGTCGCGTGTGAATTCTCCGGTAACTTTACCTTCGTGCAGCACAATAATACGATTGGAAAGTCCGAGCACCTCGGGCAATTCCGACGAAACCATCACTACGGCAAGTCCGCTCGCCGCAAGTTTATTGATCTCGGCGTAAATTTCTTGTTTTGCGCCAACGTCGATTCCACGGGTCGGTTCATCGAGAAACAAAACCTTTGGCTGTGTCAACAGCCATTTGCAAAGCACAACCTTTTGCTGATTGCCGCCCGAAAGCGTTCCGGTCACAGTCATCGGGGAGTTCGCTTTTACGTGAAGTGAACTCATAACCTTGCGGGTCGCCGCGGTTTCGCGTGATCGATTGGTAATAAATCCGCCGGAAAAGCGATTTAGGCTGGCAAGCGTCGAATTGTCGTTGATCGTTTGATCAAGTATCAAGCCATATCGCTTGCGATCTTCGGTTACAAATCCGATACCGTTCGCGATCGCATCGGACGGTGAATTTATTTCAACATTCTTGCCCTCCACCAAGATCTCGGCACGGTTTGCGTTTGAAGGAAATGATCGGGAACTCTTTCCAGTCCATGCGCCAAAGATCGTCGTCAGCAATTCTGAACGTCCCGCACCCATAAGTCCTGCGATGCCAAGAACTTCGCCTTTCCGAACCTTGAACGAGACATCATCCACAAGTTTTTTCGACGCGATATCCGGATCGAACGCCGTCAGATGTTTTACCTCAAGCGCAACATCGCCAAGATCGTGCGAAGTTTGCGGAAATATGTCGCCAACATCGCGTCCGACCATCAATGCGATCACTTTGTTGCGGTCAAGAGCGAGTGTCGCTTGTGTTCCGACCGTTTTTCCGTCGCGGAGGACCGTTATCCGGTCGCTCATCGTAAACACTTCGTCGAGTTTATGCGAGATGTAGATCATCCCGACGCCACGTTCTTTTAGGCCTCGCAGAATGCCGAAAAGGGTTTCGACCTCCGATTCGGTCAGTGCCGCCGTCGGTTCATCGAGAACGAGAAGTTTTGCTTTATGCGAAAGTGCTTTTGCGATCTCAACTAACTGCTGCTGACCGATGCCAAGGCTGCCGACCTTGGTCTGCGGATTCAATGGTAAATTCAGATCACGAAGCAATTGTGATGACCGCTGATAAACTTCTGCCCAATTGATCACGCCAAACCGAGTCGGTTCTTTCCCAAGGAAAATGTTTTCCGCAACGGTTAGTTCTTTAACGAGCGAAAGTTCCTGAAAGATTATGGCGATGCCCGCTTCTTCAGCCTCGCGGATATTCGCGAACCCTTTCACATCACCATCGACGACAATATCTCCGCCGTAAGTTCCATGCGGATAAACGCCGGAAAGCACCTTCATCAACGTTGATTTTCCGGCCCCGTTTTCGCCTACAAGTGCGTGAAACTCGCCTTCGTGCAGATCTATCGTGACTCCGTCGAGCGCCTTTACGCCCGGGAATTCCTTCGTGATCTCACGCATTTCCAGAAGTGCCATTCTTTGTTTACCGGAGAGAGTTGCTTTGCATAAGTTAGGGCTGAATGTCCAACTTTGCAAGTTTAAGCCCACGTCGGATCTCGTCATTCTGCATAAACCAAAACCAGTTCTTGCCCGAACGCAGATTCTCGGCCGCAAGTAATGTGATACCGAGATCGATGCCGATGACGTCGCCGTTGACCCAGCCGTTGTGCGGATTAAACGCATCAGCAAAGCCATATTTCGAATACGCTTTTCCGCCCATCGCCGCTTTCATATTCTTGAGTGCAGACAAGGTTATGTCGGGTGTAAACATCAAGGAACCCGCGACCGCAGCCGGTACGACCGAACCATCGAGTGTGTCAGGCCGCGGCGGCGCTCCCCAAGAGATATAGCCTTTCTGGCTGTCTGACGACGTCAGTCCCCACATATCAGGTCCGTAGGTCGGGAATTCTTTGCTGAACTCATCGATGAATATTTTGCGGTGGGCAAGAGTCGCCTTCACGGAATTGTCGAAATAATTTGTGAACGGCGGGCGGCGTTCGCGGCGAGCACGAAGATCGACCCAGGCGTGCGAAAATTGATGAATAAATAATGGTGAAACGGAACCGATATATCGGAAACCGCCGTATTCTCGCCACGGACGCTCAAACGCATACCAGGCATTTGGCGAGATCGGATGCGTAGGCGAGCCGATCGCGAGCAAATAGAGCATCGCATCTTCACTGTAGCGAGCCCATGAACTCTTCAAAAAACCTTGCTCGGGTTTATAGCCGTGACTGAGTAAATACTGATTGCCGGCCTGCATCCATTTGAAATCGACTCTCCGATAGATCTTGTCCGCAAGTTCTACGATCTGTTTGTCATCAGAAAAGCATTGCTTAGTCGTCAGTATGCCGCCAAGAAGCAGGGCAGTATCGATCGATGATATCTCGCTGTTAAAGCGGCGTTCGCCGGTTTCGTAATCGACAAAATGATAGAACCAGCCGTTGTTGTGGAATGCCTTATTGGCGAAATAGTCGAGCGTATTTCGGGTTCGCTCCTTTGCCTGCTCTTTTGTGACCCATCCGCGGTCGGCGGCGATGCAATAACCACTTAAAGCAAAGCCGGACGCGGCAATGCTTGCGACATTATAGCTGCGGTGTTTCGCATCGCGATCACTTCCGTCAACAGGTGAGCGATCTAACGTCAGTCCGTTCTTCGGATTTGTTCTGTCCCAGAAGAACTGAAATGTTCGTTTTGAAAGTTCTTCAAGAAACTCGTCGTCCTCGGGCGAAACCGCGGCGGTTGGCTGCGGTCTTTTCGGTGCACTATCGATCGCGACCACCAAATCTGCCGCAACGGCTTTCGGATCGATGATTTCAAAAACACTCTGTAATCCGTTATCGCTGCTCGTGCCGACGGTCACCTGAAACTCGCCCGGCTCAAGCACCGGTTTCAGGTCGCGGCCGAGAAACGAAAGGTCTTTTGGTTCGAGCGTAAATTCAACCGTCTGGGTCGCTCCCGGAGCGATCCCGACTCGCTTGAATCCCCGCAATTCCTTTATCGGCCGTGTAACCGATGCGGCAAAATCGTGAATGTAAAGCTGAACGACCTCGTCGCCCGCGACCTTGCCAATGTTCTTGACATCGATCGAAACCGTGACGCTTTCATTGGGAGTTATTTTGAGTTTGCTCAAACGCAGGTTGTTCGTTTCGAACCGCGTGTAACTCAACCCGTAGCCGAACGGGTAAAGTGCCGTGTTATCGACATCGAGATATTTCGAAGTGTATTTGTTCCCCTCAAGCACAGGACGGCCCGTTCGTTTGTGATTGTAATAAAGCGGTAGTTGGCCGACCGCACGGGGAAATGAGACGGGCAATTTGCCGCCAGGATTTGCATCGCCAAAAAGCGTATCGACGACAGCATTTCCTGCCTCTGTTCCCGGAAACCACGCCAGTAAAATAGACGGCGCATTTTCGGCAAGCCAATTTAGAACAAGGGGGCGGCCCGTGATGATAACTGCTGAATAACGGTTACCTGTCGCATCGATCGCCTTAACGAGATCAAGTTGCTTTCCCGGCAGACCTATCTCTGAACGCGAAGACGCCTCGCCCGACATTGCCGAAGATTCACCCACTACAAGGACCGTAAAATCCGCGGCCTTTGCGGCGGCAACCGCTTTTGCAAATCCCGCGTCTGACGCACAAACCGCATCACAGCCTGGCTCGAATGTTACACTTGCATTGGGATACTTTGATCTCAATGCAGCCAGGATCGTTACCGGATCGTCCGGTTTTCCGTCGCCGGACCAATTGCCATTCATCTCGGCTTTGGCATCAGCGAGAGCACCGATCACGGCAATGTTCTTGACATCTTTCTTGATCGGCAAAGTTTCATTTTCGTTCTTGAGCAAAACAAAAGAACGCTCGGCGGCGAGCTTTGCCATGTCACGATTGGCTCTTTTGAAGACTTCCGTTTTCTCACGCTCTTCGCTCGCCCACGGATCATCGAACAATCCTAGGCGAAACTTCACCCGCAAGACATTTCGAACGGCATCATCGATCGTCGCCACCGAAACTTTGCCCGATTTGACCAGATCTTCGCCGTACTTGTTGTACAGACGGCTCACCATTTCCATGTCGGTCCCGGCGTTCAGTGCGTGCATTGCCGCTTCGCTTTCGCTGCCGGCGAGCCCGTGCATTTGCAGTTCGAGAACGGCCGTATAATCGCTTACGACCAGACCATCAAATTTCCATTCATTGCGAAGTACGTCCTTCATCACGAACGGATTTCCCGTCGCGGGAACACCGTCGATGTCGTTAAAGCTCGTCATGAACGAACCGACACCGGCATCGATCGCGGCTTTGAATGGCGGGAAATAGACTTCGCGAAGTGCTCGTTCGCTAAGGTCGGTCGTGTTGTAATCGCGTCCGGCTTCGGCCGCACCATAGCCGACCCAATGCTTTGCGGTCGCCATCACGCGATCCTTTGCACTGAAATCGGTGCCTTGAAACCCTCGCACACGTGCGAACGCGATCTTCGTCCCCAAATATGTGTCTTCACCGGCACCTTCGATAATGCGTCCCCAACGGGCATCGCGAGCGATATCGACCATTGGTGCAAACGTCCAATGGACACCGGCCGCACGTGCTTCAGCAGCGGCGATCGCGGCTGTTCGTTCCATCAGACCGAGATCCCAACTTGCGGCCTCACCAAGCGGAACAGGGAAGATCGTTCGATAGCCGTGGATAACATCGAAGCCAAGCAGGATCGGGATCTTCAACCGCGATTCGAGCGCCGCACGCTGCAGTTCATTGGTGATCTTTGCCCCGCGTACATTCAACGTCGAACCAAGCAAACCGTTGCGAGCCATCTCCGGATGCTCCGCACGATAAGTTCCATTGGCGTCACCATCAAGCTGCTGCAATTGCCCCAACTTTTCCGCAAGGGTCATTTGGGAGATCAACTCGTTGATCCGTCTTTCAACCTCGGCTCCCGACCGACTTGTCGGTTTAGCTCGTTCTGCCTTCTGCCCATTCAAGCCAACGAGCGGAAAGAGAAGCGATAGGATAAGAACGGATCGTAATATGCTGGTTCTTGTCATACAGGTTGAAAGAGTAGGTGCAACAAAAGAAATGGCGCGGACAAGCCTTTTCGACTTACCGCGCCATTTTCATCTAACGAAAGGCCGGTCTAGAATCTAAGCCTTGCTTGAAACTCGACGACACGCCCTGCAAGTCCACTCGTGGCTTGCCCAAAATTGCCGCTGGTGAAGAACAGATTACCTTCGGCAAAATTGAAGGGTGTCAGGTTCAACGTGTTGAAGATATTGAACGCGTTAGCACGAAGTTCGATGTTCGTTGTTTCACCCAGCCCTGGAATGCCGAATCTTTTTGCGAGGCTCATATCGACGTTAAAATATTTCGGACCACGAAAAGCATTACGCCCAACCCCCGGCGGATTTAACGCAAAATTTGGGTTGCCGCTGCCATCCGTTCGGATAGTTCCGCTGAAATACTGATTTCCGCCACCCGGAAAGATTCCGCCGGGAGCCAGAAAGTTCGCATTCGTATTGGCTATTGGCCTATTTCCATTATATCCAGTGGGCCGAATCGGACCAAAAAACTCGCCCGATGGAGTTCTCAGCCCGGCTCCCTGGAAAACTGTAAAGGGATATCCAGTATGGCTTGTGATTATTCCGTTCAGCTCAATTCCACCGAGCAGCTTGTAAAGCAAACCTTCCTTGTTATCACGGAATAACGGCAACTCATATATGCCCGCTAGGACAAAACTGTGCCGAACATCGAAATCAGACGGTCCTTTTTCCTGACTCTGGTCGAGTGGATAAGTTTGATTAGTAACAAATCCTGGACCTTCAAACGAAAGTTGATCCAAGCTTTTGGAAAACCGGTAATTCATCGACACTTGGAAACCCTGTGCCAGTCGGCGTTCCGCTCGCACATTCATTCCGTTGTAACTCGCGTTTACATCCGAGCGAACATAAAAGATCGGTGTAAAACCACCATTGGTGGGGCCGCTTGAAAATCGGGGCGGATAAAAGAAATTGAGATTGATCAACCGTGCAAGATTGCGGCTCTGACTGCCTTCGTATTCGACAGTAGTTAAGATCTGGTACGGAAGTTCGTACTGAAGGCCAAGCGAATATTTGTAGACGCTTGCGTTCTTAAGGTTCCGATCAGTGCCCCAAACTTCCGCGTTACCGCCCAGCACCGAACCGGAAGACGGGTCAATCCCTTGGATGAGAGCAGTGTTTGCCGGGTAACTGAAAGGGGAATTCGTCGCCCCAAGTACGTACTGGACACCGCCTCCGCTGAAGCAGCACAGTGAGCGTCTAGCGTAGAACGGAGGGTTCAATCGAGTGTTAGTAATCAGGACATTTGGCGTTCGGTTGTAGTAAATTCCACCACCACCACGAACAACGGCCTTTCCTTTTGCAAATCCGAAAATCTCCGGGCTGTAGGCGAAACCGACACGCGGCGCAAAATTGTTACGATCCGGATCTGTAAGTGAATCTACAATTTCTAAACGAGCGTCCAGCAAAGCACGATTTCCATCACCCAGAACCAACGCCGAAAGCCGGCCATTTCCTTCCTTGACAGGAGAGTAATACTCATAACGCAGTCCCAAATTTACCGTCAAATTAGGTCGAAATTTCCAATCGTCTTGGACATAGACACCGAAGATATTGTTGCGGAAATTTCTCGAGGCATCAGCCCTTGCCCCAGAGCGTGGATCGACATCGATTATTTGGAAAACGGCTGCGTCATTGGCGAAATTCCATAGAGTTGGGAATGTGAAAAGTGGCCGCGCACCGCCACTGAGGTCGTTATCACTCGATTCACGTCGGAATTCGACGCCATACTTCAAAGCGTGGTTGCCGAAAAGTTGAGTCAGTGTATTCCGAACTTCAAAAGTGCGTTGATCGAATATCGCGGGAGTCGTATCACCCCACGGAGCGCCGAATTTGATTCGATTCTCGTTAAAGCCAAGTCCCTCAATTTCGATCCGGGGAATGCCAAAATTCGTGTTGCTGGAGTCCTCGATCTGATTTTGAGTGAATCGCACGAAGTTTAACCTGAATTCATTCAGCAGCGAGGCGGATATGTTGCGAATATAAGTTCCTGTAACAGAATAGGTAAGCGGTTTGTTCTGTAGGTCTGAGTCTGGGCGGCTTCGAGCACCTGTATCAGACAGTACACTGTCATTCCGTTTGGTGATGTACGCAATGAAGGCCAACTGATCCTTGTCTGTCACATTAAAGTCTGTTCGGAAATTGAACTGGTCACCGCCAGTCCGCTGAATATTTTCCAAATTCGCGAATTGTACATCCGGATTGCCGTCAAAACCACCACCTTGATCGCCAACAATTTGTCCCAATGTGCCCGTAATCGATCCAAGATCTAAACCGCCGGCAACGTTTCGACATCGATTATTCACGTCCGCGTCAGAAACAAAAGTCGGGAAGAACTGACGACAAGTTCGGGGAACCAACGAAGTGATTCTTGGACCTACACCGGGACTACTCAGTACCCTCGCTGTTAGTCCGTTAGGTCGAGCGGCAATGACCCGTTGTCTATAATCCTGTGTTTCAACGAAAGCCTGGTAGGTATTGCTAGTGTTATTTCTGACGCCTTCATAAGAGAAGAAGAAGAACGCGCGATCCTTACCTGGATTAAAGATCGGTCCTCCATTGCCAAAATTGAAGAAAGGTAATGGTCCGCCAAGAGAACCGCCGAACTGTCGGAATCGGTTTTCAACGCGTTGTGCATTACCTGGGAATTTATTAAATGCATTTAATTCAGGGTCGTTATACTTGTAAAATGCACTTCCTCGAAATCGATTAGTCCCGTTCTGCGAAACAACCTTGATCTGAGCACCCGAATTACGACCATCTTCAGCCGAGAAACTTGTGCTTATGATTTGAACCTCTTTGACCGATTCTTGATTCGGTGTCACGTTTGCGGCACCTCCGTGCTGCAAGCTAGTAACGCTGACTCCATCGATCTGGAAATTGTTTTGCGAAAGTCGTTGGCCACTTGCGCTAATTGGAACCTGATTCTCAGATTGAACAATTGAAGAGTTGGATCCGCCTGGTCCGGTCGTGTTTGGCAACCCAACGGAATTCCCATTACCGCCCCGGGCACCTGGTGCGAGAACGCCTGGAGCCAATTTGGCGAGTTCGTACGGATCCCGACCTGATTGCGGTAATTTGGTAATCTCCTCTGCAGAGATCACCTTTCGAATGCTTGCATCTTCAGTTTCAAGGCCAACGTTTTCCGCTTCGACAGTGACCGTTTCCGAAATACCTCCCGGCTCAAGCTGCAAATTCAACCCCGAAATCGTTTCAGCATCAATTTTCAGATCATCAACAACGGCCGTCTTGAACGCACCGGATGTTACGGTCAGCGAGTAGAGGCCCGGAGCGAGAGACGAGAAACGGTAAAAGCCGTCGTCGCTTGATATCGTCTCGATCGAGCGAGATGTTTCCTTGCTTAGGAGAGTTAATTTCGCTCCGGGCACAACGCCCCCGTTTGCGTCTGTTACCGTTCCCTGAACGCCGGCTCGAAATTGCGCAGCTGCAATAATCGAGCAGAGCAAAAGACACGAGATCGCCCCGATGCCCGTAAAGAGGTTGAAAACCATTCGCCGCATAGAATCCTCCAAAGATGTGAAAAGTCTGAATTGGAATTAGAACGATTCTGACGACCCGAATGCAAATTTTGCATTTCGATACTTGTGGGTAAAGTAGGTTAATCGTTTTACTAAATCGTTTTAGTTATGCAGTTATACCATCATAATTTTTCCGCTGTCAAGTGAAAATACTCTTACTTAATCGATTTACTAGGCAATTATACAAGTAATCGTTTTGCCTTTGGTTGAGCCCGAATGTCGCTTTTATCCGGCATTGCTTTTATTGGTCTTTCCAATTTAAGCGAAAAGTCTGGTTGTGCGGCTTGAATAATTCCGAATTGGTGTGCCAATATCTCACTCAATGTCACGACAATCCAGCGACAAAAAGACAAAAAATGTTCCTCCGCAGAAGGAGGGCGATCCGATAAGCCTGAAAGCGCTGGCAGAACACCTTGGGCTTTCGCCGACGACCTTATCGCTTGTTCTGAACGAGTCGCCAAAGGCATCGTCGATCCGGGCGGATACCAAAAAACGCATATTCAAGGCCGCAAGGGAGATGAACTATCGGCCAAATTATTTGGCCCGCTCGCTACGAGTTCAAAAGACGAATACTATCGGCGTTCTGGTTCCGGAGTTGAGCGACGGTTACTCGGCAATGGTACTAAACGGAGTCGAGGCAGAGCTCTCAAAGGCCGAATATTTTTACCTGACCGCTAGTCATTTGCATCGTGAAGACCTGCTTGAAAAGCTCCCGCGAGTGCTGGCCGAACGGCAGGTCGAAGGAATAATTGCCGTTGATACGCCGATCAGATTCGAACCTAGTTTGCCGGTCGTGAATGTTTCGGGACACGAGGAGATCGACGGCGTAACGAACGTCGTACTAAATCACCAGCACGCCGCAGAGCTCGGCATAGGGCATCTGTACAACCTCGGACATCGAAAGATCGCGGCGCTGCAAGGACAAGAATTTAGCTCAGACACGATAGTTCGTTGGGAAACTATTCTCGAGGCATCGCGAAAACGCGGAATTGAGATCGATCCAAAATTGGTAGTTCAGCTTCAAGGAGATTCGCCGTCGCCGGAAGTCGGGTATTCGGCGACTAAATCTTTGCTCGCCACGGGTGAGAAATTCACCGCACTTTTCGCCTTTAACGACATTTCCGCCATCGGAGCCATTCGTGCCCTTGAGGAAATGGGTTTGCGGGTGCCGACCGATGTTTCCGTTTTAGGCTTTGACGATATCTACGCCGCCGCCTTCCACAATCCGGCGTTAACTACTATCCGTCAACCGCTGTTTGAAATGGGAAGCATCGCTGCGCAAACTTTGCTAAAACGTCTGAGTGGGGAAGCGAATGGCGACATCGCTTCGATCCTTAGCGTAGAGCCAACGATAATTGTGCGCCAATCGACGGCTCGAGTCTCAAACGGTCACCATTGAGTCACCGGATCAGA
Source organism: Pyrinomonadaceae bacterium (assembly GCA_041744555.1). GTDB lineage: Bacteria > Acidobacteriota > Blastocatellia > Pyrinomonadales > Pyrinomonadaceae > OLB17. Next base: position 65 of record JBGTKQ010000152.1, on the reverse strand, counting down.
GTCAGTTCCTTTTCATTTCCGTTGATCGGAAATTCTAGCCTTTTGAGTGCCGAGTCAAATTGGAA